>JBDLJJ010000006.1:0-49147 GCA_039714435.1 Gemmatimonadota bacterium
AGATACTTCTTGATGGCTTCGCGCAGGGGCTTGAAAGCCTCGTGTAGCGGGCACGGAGTGTCGTCTGCACAAGGATCCAGCCCCACCGCACAGCGATCCAGGTCGGCGAGACCGTCGAGGATCTCGCGGATTCGGAGCAGTTTTATCTCGGTAGGTGACTGCGCTAGCGCGTAGCCGCCGGTCGGGCCGCGAACGGATCGCAGAAGTTCCGCCTTCACTAGACTCTGAAGAATCTTGCCGAGAAAAGGAGCCGGAATATCCTCCGTCTCCGCGATCTCCGCCAGCGGGATGAGCGGCCGTTCCGCCTGCCGCTCCAGGTAGCTAAGCGCCCGAATCGCGTACTCACAGCTGCTCGAATATAGCATTCCCGGAATGTAAGGTCCGAATCGATGCGCGGCACGAAGCGTACTGAACCTGCAGCTTTCCCATTCTCGAGTGCCCACATATCTTGGCTCACTTATATAACAGAGATGTAGACCGGAATATCTGGTTCAAGGAGACATCGATGACGGCCGAGCTGGATCACCGAGAGCTGTACCGGCTTCCCTGGAGTCTTACTGACAATTCCATCTCGTGGCTCGAACCGACTGCCGCGTGCAACCTGTACTGTCTCGGATGCTACCGGTCCAATGACCCCAAGGGGCACAAGCCACTGGCCGAAATCGCGCGAGACCTGGACGTGTTCACTCGGCTCAGAATCTCGGACGGGGTCTCGGTAGCCGGTGGTGATCCGCTCACCCATCCGCAGGTGCCCGATATCATCGCACTGGTCGCGGAGCGAGGCTTCAAGCCCATCCTCAACACGAACGGCCTGGCTCTTACTCCTGAGCTGCTGACCGAACTGAAGGCGGCCGGGCTAATGGGCCTGACCATCCACATTGACAGCAAGCAGCGACGCCCGCACTGGCGAGACAAGACGGAAACGGAGCTCAACGAGTTGAGGCTCCATTACGCGAGAATGATTGACGAAATCGGAGATCTCGCGTGTTCGTTCAACGCTACCGTGTACGAAGACACGTTGGACTCCGTCCCGGACATTGTGGAATGGGGCCAGAAACACATCGACATAGTGAATACCCTGGTGTTCATCACCTACCGGGCCGGGATCGTGGGGGGGCATGTCGACTACTATGCTGGCGACCAGAAAGTCGACTTCTCGCCTGTGCCGTACGCGTACGGGGGAGACGAGGCGGGCAAGGTCGATATCCTCTCGACCGATGTCGTCGGCGTGATCCGGCGCCGCTATCCCCAGTTCCAGCCGTGCGCCTACCTGAACGGAACGGAAAAGCCGGAATCGCTAAAATGGCTGCTTACGACCCGCATCGGGACGAAGCGGAAGATCTACGGATACGCCGGCCCGCGGTTCATGGAGTTGATGCAGGCCGGGCATCACTTCGTCCGTGGCCGCTACCTGGCGTACGCACGCCCCAAGAGCCTGCGGCGAGGCCGGGCCGCTCTCTTCTTTCTCTCGCCGCTGGACAGAGGAGTCGGCAGGGCGGCATCGAACTTCGCCCGTGCCGCGGTGAGAAATCCGTTGCGGGCGCTCGGCCGAGTCCACCTGCAGTCAGTCATGATCATTCAGCCGGCCGATCTTCTCGAGGACGGCCGCCTGAGCATGTGTGACGGGTGCCCGGACATGACAGTCTGGAAGGACGAGCTGGCCTGGTCTTGCCGTCTCGATGAGCAGATGCGCTTCGGCGCCAACATCCGGACCGTGCTCAAGACGAACGGCCACTCCGATGCGCGAAACGAGGTAGCCGTACCTCAAGCATGATGGTAGGACGTCGAGTCTTCCGGTTCTCTGCTGTACGCGGGAACTAGTTACTGCCTCAAGGATATTGTCCGCAGGCTGACGCTGTAGGGGAATCATCGGGCAACCGGGAGCTTGGATTGACCAACGCTGCTGCTTTGGATCGGGCGATCGAGGACGCGTCGCCATCGATGATCAGACTGGCCGAGGAGCTTATCGCGATCCCGACTGAAAACCCGCCCGGGAAGGCGTACGCTGAATGCGTTGAGCTCCTCCACCAACGACTGACAGGACTTGGACTCGAGGTCGACCTTGTTGACTTGGGTCAGGCCAAGACCGCCGTCGTCGGCGGGTTCGGGACCGGCCTGACTCTCCACTTTCACGGCCATTACGATGTGGTTCCCGCCAGCAGCGCCAACCAATTCGACCCCGTCGTTCACGATGGACGGCTGGTCGGCCGAGGCAGCGCCGACATGAAGGGCGCCGTCGCATCGATGGCTTTCGCGGTGGCTGCCCTCTCCGCCTTCGAGATTCCGGGACGAGTAGAGCTGGTAGTCGTCCCGGATGAGGAGACAGGTGGGTCGGCGGGCGCTCAACGACTCCTGGAATTTGGCCGCCTGGGCAGGAACGGAGTCGCTGCGATCCTGGGCGAACCAACGTCCGGGGCCATTTGGAACGCCCATCGCGGTGCCATAACGTTAAGGATCAAAGTCACCGGCCAGCCGGCTCACGTCGGGCTCCACTACCAGGGTTTGAATGCGTTCGAGTGTGCGATCCCTATCATCAATCGGCTCTGGGAATTGAAGCGGGAGGTGGAGCAGCGGCGCACTTCCTTCCGCACTGAGCGAGCGGAGGAAAGCTCGTCTATTCTGATGATGGGAGGCGAAGTCGCCGGGGGTCATCAATTCAACGTCGTCCCGGCCAGCTTTTCGTTTACCGTCGAGCGCCGCTTCAACCCCGAGGAGAACCTGGAGGAAGAACGGGACCGGCTGCGGCGAACCATCCGGGATGCGACCCCTCCGTTAGCGAATGTGGAGGTAGTCACTATACAGGGAGGGAATGCGAGCGGTGTGTCTGAGGACGCCGATCTCGTGAAGTGTCTCCGAAGGGCTGTCGAGGAGGTTGACGGGAAAACAACGAGCTGCGCTTTGTGCCCCGGCCTCCTCGAGTCGCGGTTTTATGAGGAAGCCGGGGTCCCGGCCGTGGCCTATGGTCCTGGTGAGTTGGAGGTCTCTCATGGTCCGAATGAAAGTGTCGAAATCGGGCGCCTCATCGCGTGTAGCAAGATATACGCTCGGTTCGCACTCCGGCTTCTGAGTGCGTACAGGTCCTAGTTCAGCGTTTGTGTGCGGGATCAGGTATGCTGGGCGCTCACGGTATTCTCCTTGCATCCAACGCTGACCGGTAGAACTGTCCAGCGAGACGGGTCCGATTCTTCGAGGGAGGTGAGCTTTGGCTAGAGCATACTCCAGAGCGGCTTTTTTGACTCTGAGCGCAGGGTTCTGCCTGCTTGCTCCCACTTCGGCCGCCGCCCAGGGCGCGGGCCCGAGCTTCGGTATTCAGGCGGGCGGAGGTGTGGCAGATCAGCGCGGTAGTGACGCGTTTTTCGTGTGGGATGTGGCCAGCCCGCAGGGTGCGGTGTTCCTAAACCTTCCGCTCGGTCCCTCCAGCGGCCTGGGCCTCCAGGTGGAAGCCATGTTCCTGGGAAAGGGCGGGCGTGAGAACACGGACCGCCGGTTTTCTCCCTCGGGGGACCCGGGGACGAAGCAGCGCCAGACGTTCTTTCAGCTGCCGGTTCTGCTGCGATTCGAGTTCGGCAGCGCCTCGGTTCGGCCCGTCGTCTTCGGCGGTTTCGCACCGGCTTTCAGCCTCAACTGCAGGGTCGAGACTTTCTCCGGCACCTCCTCGGTCAAGGAGGATTGCTCGGACTCGGTCGTGAGCTTCGTCCAGCGCACCACGCAGTTCGATGCGGTGGGTGGTGTGGGGCTCAATATCGACGCAGGCCGGGGTGTTTTCGTACTGGATTTCCGGGCAGATGTTCAGCTCGGATCGACGGATGATTCCGGGGCCGACCGCGACGTGGCCAACCGCGATCTGGCCGCTCTGATCGGCTACAGGTTTCCGCTCGGCGGGCGCTAGCCGGGGTATGTAGGGCTGCAGGAGTGGCCCCGGGCCTTATTCCGCCAGCCAGCGCGTGAAGCGGAGCGCGGCTTCGGGAGCACACGCCGCGCCAGATTTACGGCAGGCACGGGTACCGTCCGTGTACACGCTGAGCAGCGCACGCCCGTCTCGCCACACCGAAATGCGCATGTAGCCCAGCTCCCCGTGCTGCTCGCCCGCCGCGAAAAGAGCAGAGCCTTTTCCGACTGGTGTCAGCTTGCTGCCCGCGCCGCTGACAAGCACGGTGCCGACCGAATACGGACTGCCTTCGAACACCTGGAGACCGTGCTCGTGTCCGGCGGCGTAGGCCAGCGGCTGGCGTCCCGACTGCCTGAAAATCCGGGCCAATCCCTCCCGGAGTTCTCTGTTCGATCCATTGATCAGATTCTGCCGCGAAGCGATCAGATTGCGAACGATGGGATAGAGGAACGGTATGGGCAGGTAGAGCGGCTTCCAAAGGTTGGTGGCGGGAAAGAGGACGTCTCTAATCCCGTAGTAGCCTCCGTGTCGCCCGTAAGTCTCCAGCGGATGGTGCCCCACCAGGATGACGTGGCCTGGGCCGGCCGACTGCAAGGTTGCGCCGAGACTGTCGAGCACCCCCTGCCGTGAAGCGTTCGGGCACGATGGGTTGGGTTCCTCAGGTGCATCCCGGAGCCACCACTCCGTATCCAGGAAAATGAGCTGCAGGGAGGCCGCCAGCTCCACCGAAACAGGACCCGGACAGGCGTCCGCAGGGAGCATACGGGCCCGGAGACCGGGCGACGACAGCACCTGCAGCAGGTCGGCCTGCCGCTGGATCGCCGCGGTCCCGCCGGACTGATCCCAGTCATGATTTCCGGGAATGAAAACGGCCTGTGCCGGGGTGCCTTGGACGACAGCTGCCTGCGCCGCCAGCCGAGCAACATCTTCAGATCTGCCCTCGGCCCCCTCCGGCCGAACGCCGTGTTCGTACACGTTATCGCCGAGGAAAACGACCATGGCCGCCGAAGTCGCCGCCTGGCCCTGGACGTCCTCGCGTAGCTGCCGGAGCAGGAGCATGCTGTCGGTCGCGAGACCCGCATCACCGATTAGGTACAGCACCGCGTCTGGTGGCGCGGCCGGAACCGCTGGCTGGCTCACGAGCGGAAGGCGCGCCGGAGTGCAGGCCGCGCTCAAGACTCCCAGCAACGTTAGAATTGGCGCCGCGCTGCGGATCACTCTTTCTCCAGATCTCGGGGGCGGATGAACTCTGCGATGTCACCTGATTCGCCGTCTCCCGCCGAGTACCAATCGGGCCAATGAACGCGAATCACGGTCAGCGCTCCCGTAGGATACTTTTGCCAGATACGGGTGCGGGCTGGATGGGACGAGGTTTCGGTCAGCACGAGGGCGAGGGCCTGCATGGTCGGATTGTGGCCTACGATCAGGACGTGGCGAACCTCGGGCGCGATGCCGCGCACGGTATCGAGTACCGTGCGCGGCGCCGCCAGATACAGATCCTTCTCCACCTGCACCGGGACCGCTTCCGGAAACATCTCAGACACCAGATCCCAGGTCATGCGGGCCCGGGCAGCGGACGAACAGAGAACAAGATCCGGGATGAGATTTCTATTCAGCATGGCATCGCCCATCAGGGCTGCAGCCCGCTTTCCCCGCTCATTCAGGGGTCGGTCATGGTCCGGGAGACCGCGCTCCCGCCAGCTCGATTTGGCGTGGCGGAGCAGAGAAACAGTTCGGTACCGGTCTGAGTGCATGAAGAAAAATCTATGTCGTTAGCGGCTTCGCCGGCAATGAAGGAAAGGCCGGATTCGCTTGACAATCGGCGCTATCCCCATTTTCTTGTTGCCAGCGGATTCCGGGCCTAAGCGTCGGGACTCCGATCCTTCCAGCCCATGTCCTGGAAGGCTTCTGTGGATCTCAGCGGGGAGTAGGTTCGATGTCGCGACTGACGGGAACCGTGAAATGGTTCAACAATGACAAAGGTTTCGGGTTCGTTTCGTACGAAGGCGGTGCTGACGCGTTCGTGCACTTCTCTGAAATTCAGGGCGACGGATTTCGCTCTCTGGATGAAGGCGACGCGGTTGAGTTCGACCTCATTGAGGAAGGCCGAGGTCCGAAGGCCAAGAACGTCATGAAGATCGACTGAGATCTGCGGACCAGCGCAGCAGCAAAAGGGCGCCCACAGCGGGGCGCCCTTTTTTTTGTGCCGGCCTCAGCCATGCGGACTGGGGCTGTGCTGCCGTTAGTTGGTAGCGATCGAGAACCCGGCCCGGAATCCGATGAGACTTCCGGTGGACTCCGTGTCCGGTATAGACAAGCCACCCAGCTCGAACGCACCCAGGTCGAGGTACGAGAAATTGGCCGAGAGATCGACCGAGACCTTCGAACCGACCGGAATGCCCAGGCCGACTACGCCCGCCCCCTCGAAGCCCGTCGCACCTGACTCTGCGGAAACGCCACCCGATGAGACTTCCACGGTGACATCTGACAGACCAGCCCGTCCCTCCACATAGGGAGTCACCGACGACTGACCCGGAAACTCGTATCGGATCACTCCGAGGAAGCCGATTATTTCGAACGACGTATCGAGCAGCCCGGTTCCGGTCGGGTCGTCGACGTTGTGGGTACTGCGCCGCCCGGCAACGCCGAGTCCAAACCCGGACGGGAAGTTGTAGATGACACCGACTTCACCGCCGAACCCGGCGTCGGCCCCGTCAAAGTCATCTCCGCCCAAAACGTAGACACCGCCGTTGGCATCAATTTGAATGCCCTGCGCGGCAACTGGCGCCGCGGAAATTGCCACCGCAACCAGCGCTGCCAGCAGTACACAGAATGTCTTCTTCATACCCAACCTCCCACCTATTTTGATGTCTAAGCCCCCGTTTATTGGCTCACCATACACCTGCAGGGAGCCAGCGGACCGTCTAGCAAAACCTGTGCCTGTGCCCGTGTTTGGCGAAGGACCCGGGTGACCTGCGCATTGTCGGGCCTGGACGCCTTTTTTCCCGAAATGGATGTGCTGTGCTGACAAGTGGTTGTAACATGTGGCTGCGTAGGCATTAACGGTGCTTGTGGCTTCGTAAAGTCGGAATAGGCGCACGACTTGCCCCCTAGTGTGCGCAAAGCCAATTTGCACAGCTTACTCTTAGCGCACATGGCGTTCGGAGCCGGACGCATGTGAAATCGTTGCCGGTGTTCCCGGTTTTACGCCCAGGCGAGCTATAGCAGCACACTGGGAATGGGGGATATGGACCAAGACGCAAAGAAACCCGGAGCCACACCAGCGTGGGGCCAGAACGCGGCCGGGTCGGGTAGTGCCGAGCCTTACCACATCTGGAAGCCACGGCCGCTGCTTCGGAGTATTCTCTGGAAGCCGGCTACTGAAGCCGAAGCCACAGAGCAGCCGAGCCCGATGTACGAGACGTTTATCGTACAGAAGGCGCTCGACGCGCTATTTGCGCACGTCTGGGCCTCACCTCATGAGACGAGCGCTTTCGGATTTTTGGTCGGTGACCTCTGCGAGTGCCCGGATTCCGGAGGCCGGTACATCATCGTCAACTCCGCTGTTGCATCCCGCTTTCCGCTGAAGGAAGAGGGCGAGCCCCAAATCAGCCCCGAAGCCAAAATCGCCTTACAGCTGGAGGTGGATCGGCATAAGGGTGTGCTCGTCGGTTGGTACCATAGTCACCCTGAGGGCTCGCCAGAATTGTCTCCGCAGGACTTGGCCACGCACCAGTCGATCTTCAAAGAGGCGTGGCACACGGCCATTTTGGTAGTGACTGACTCGAGCAAGCCCGCAGGAGCCGTCTTCCGCCATTCCGGCGAGGGGTTGCACTCCCAGCCGCTGCCCTTCTACGAGCAGGTATCGAATGAGTCGCTAATGGCCAAGGGGAGAAAACGAACCCGGATCGATTGGCATAACTGCGTCACCGAGGCAGCGATCGTCAGTGACGTTGCGCCTCGCCCGGATATGCCGAAACCGCCCGATTCCAGGGCGGCCGATGAGGAAGCTGTCCGGAAGGCTGCTGCGCTGGAAGCCGAGGCCGCCGCCAAGGCCGCCGCTCTAGAGGCCGAACGAGTCGCGGAGGAAGAAGCCGCCAGAGTTGCTGCCGAAGCCGAGGCTGCTCAGGTGGCGGAGCGAGCCGCAGAAGAAGAATCGGCTGCCAAGGCCGCCGCGCTGGAAGCTGAGCGAGAGGCTGAAGCCGCCCGAGTCGCAGCCGAAGCTGAAGCAGCCGCTGAGGCCGCCACTCTAGAGGCCGAACGAGTCGCGGCAGACGAGGTGGCCCGAAAGGCTGCGGAGGAAGAGGCAACCAGGGCCGCTGCTAAAGCCGATACCGCAACTCAGGCTGCAGAAGCAGGGGCCGCTGAACAGGCGGCTGCCCAGGAGGCAGAGCGAGTCGCGGCAGACGAGGTGGCCCGAAAGGCTGCGGAGGAAGAGGCAACCAGGGCCGCTGCCAAAGCCGATGCCGCAACTCAGGCTGCAGAAGCAGAAGCCGCTGAAAAGGCTGCTGCGCTGGAAGCGGAGCGAGTCGCCGCGGAAGAAGCGGCCCGGAAAGCTGCCGAGGAGGAGGCCTCCAGGGTTGCGGCAGCGGCCGAAGATGCCGCCAAGGCGGAGCAGGCCGCTTTGGCCGCCAAGGCCGCTGAAGAGGCACGAGCAGCGAAGGCAGCCGAGAAGGTGGCCGCGAAGGCGGAGAAGGCCGAACGAGCTGCCACTGTAGCCGAGGCAAAGAAGGCGGCCCGAGCGGCGAAGAAGGAGGAGAAGGACGTCCGTGCCGCGAAGCTCAAAGAGGAAAAGGCTGCCCGCACAGCAGCCCTTGAGGCGGAGAAGGCGGCGCAAGCAGCAGAGGCTGAGGCAGCGCGAGCGGCAAAGGAGCTGGCGAAAGAGAAATCCAGGGCGGCTCTGTTAGAAGCCGACGAGGCAGCGGCGCTCACCAAGCCGGATAGCAGAGAGCCTTCACCGCCGCCACGCCGAAAGGTGGCTGGGGGGGATCGCTCCATGACGGTCCCGGAGCCGTCCCGTCCTCAGGAACGGCGAGCGCCGGCCCGCGAGGTGAAGATTGCGGCGCTTGCCACCGACAGGTCCGAGGAGGCGCCGCAGGGAGCGCCCGCAGGCAGAGGCCGCGGTATGATCGCGGGGGCCGCTGGGCTGGTCATCGTCATAGCTGTGCTGGGTGCTCTGGTTACGGTGATCCGGAGCGGTGACAGTGGCGCTCTGACAGACGACGCGGCTGATCCGGTCGAGGAATTAGCCGCGCCGGCGGACGATGGACAGGTCGATGTACCAGCGGGATCCGAAGTGGGCGCGGTAGAGCCTGTCGTGGGTTCCGGCGGCGAGACCGATGTGGCCGTCAACTCGGACCAGATCAGTCGTGCTGGTTTCGAGGCCCTGGGCGACAACATGCTGTCAGTGATCAGCGCGTTCTACGGCCAGGCCCTGCGCCACGACCAGGGCAGCGCCACCTGCGCCGACCTTCAGGCCGCGTTCATCTCGGTCGAAGATGGTTGGATCAGCTACAACGTGGAAGGCAAGTCGCGTTTCCCGGAGCGCCTGACCGGAGATCTGCTCGAGCGTGACGAGCGCTTGTACGCCGGCGTCCAGGATGTCGAGCGAGAGTTCGACAGATCTGGCTGCGAGCGCCCCTAAGACCCGGTCCCCGTAGCGCGCCCTTGAGCTGCGCCGTCTCGGCGAGCGCTGTCTATCAGAGCCTGTACACGATCCCGTAGAGACTCGACGTCACTTTCCGACAGGCCGGTCACTTCGATCGGCTCCAGAATTCGCACGGTCACATCGGCGGGATTAAACAGCAGCGATCCTGACCGGATGGAATCCCGGGTTCCAGAAACTACCAGCGGCAAGACCGGAACCTGCGTCTCGATCGCCAGCCGAAAGGCGCCGTTACGAAAAGGTAGCATGTCGGTCGTACGCGAACGTGTCCCTTCCGGAAATATCATGATCGACATCCCACGTGTTATCCGGTCCTTCATGGCCTCGAAAGCGCGCTGGCGGCTCTCGGGGTCACGGCGGGTCACAGCTATGTCGCCGATCAGGGTCATCATCCAGCCGACAAACGGTAGCCGAGCGATGGCGCGCTTCGACAACCATTTCATTTCCCACGGTAGAGAACCCACGAGGATTACGTCGGCCAGCGACTCGTGGTTACAAACGGCCACGAACGGATGGTCGGATCCTGCTGGCCGGCGGCCGACGACCGATACCCGCCATAGCGGATTGAGGAGTACGGCCACGGCCGCCGCACTGTGGAAGAGCCGGCCCGAGATTCGGCGGCCCGGGTCCCACCAGAAAGTCAGCAAGAAAGTGGCGAATACGAGCGGCGTCCAGATAATGACGAGGATAGTCCAGGCTACCCACACATAGGCGCTGATCAGCCGTCTGCCGATTAGAGGCAAGGTGCTTCCCTCCGCGTCTGGACTTGCTCCGGTGAGCTGTCCATCTTGCAGCCCGAGGATCAGTTGCCGCAATAACACTAACCGGAGACAGTCGTGACCCGTCCCCCTTCGCAGCCCTCTTTTGTGCCGCTCGAGTCACGGCCGCCTCTACCGGTAAGCCGGCTTATTCGGGACGAGCCAGCGGGCGAGGACGCGGCGCCCCTGGACGTTCTGTTCGTGGGTGGCGGCCCCGCCGGCCTGGCGGGGGCGATCGAATTGGCCAGGCTCGTGGCCCGTGATGCAGAGGCGGGCGGTGACCTCGGACCGGTCGAAATCGGTGTGCTGGAGAAGTCAGAAACGCTGGGGGAACATTGCCTTTCGGGAGCGGTGATCAACCCCGCTCCGTTCAGAGAGTTGTTTGCCGGCCTGTCCGACGAAGAACTCCCGTTCCGCGGCGCCGTGACCGGTGAGCGTGTCTACCTGCTGACCGAGGGCGCCAAGGTCCGACTTCCGACTCCTCCCCCCATGCGTAATCACGGCAATGTCGTTGGCTCCATATGCGAAGTTGTGCGCTGGTTGGGAGAGAGGGCGGAGGAAGCGGGCGTCAACATCTTCACGGGTTTTCCCGCTGAGAGTCTGCTCGTCGAAGGTTCTCGAGTGACGGGTGTTCGAACGGTGCCGGCCGGCCTGGACCGGGCCGGTCAGCCTGGTGAGGGGCACATGCCCGCCATGGACCTGACGGCTCAGATTACGGTGCTGGCGGAGGGATCCCGGGGGCCGCTTGCTCAGGCGTGGCTCGAGCGCGAAAACATCGGGTCCGAGAATCCGCAGATCTTCGCCCTGGGCGTCAAAGAACTGTGGCGGCTGGGCAAGCCGCTGAAAGACGTGATCCACACGCTGGGTTACCCTCTGCCCAGGGACGCCTTCGGAGGCAGCTTTTTCTACCCCATGGGAGAGGATCTCGCGGCGATCGGGCTCGTCGTGGGCCTGGATTACCGGCAGCAGGACCTGGACGTGCATGGCCTGCTGCAGGCGATGAAGCTGCATCCTCTGTTCAAACCCTACCTGGGGGGCGGCGAAATGCTCGAGTGGGGTGCGCGGACGATACCCGAAGGCGGCTATTACTCGCTGCCGAATCGCATGCATGGTGACGGAGTCCTGCTGGTCGGAGACGCCGCGGGCCTGGTCGACGTGCCTTCGCTGAAGGGCATCCACCACGCCATGTACTCCGGCATGTACGCGGCGCGGACCATATTTCGTGCGCTCAAAGCCGGCGACACCTCTGCCGGGTCACTGGCGGGATACGACGCACTGGTGCGCGACGGCGCCACGGGACGCGAGCTGTTTCGCAGGCGGAACATGCGAACCGTGTTCAAGTCCGGATTTTACGCCGGAGGCCTCAAAGCGTCGCTGGCGATCCTGACCGGCGGGCGTATTCCCGGCAAGAGAATAGCCGTGGAAGATGACGCGGCCGAGGCGCGGATACCGGGAGGACCCGCTGAGGTGGTCCCGGACGGGGTCCTCACGTTCAGCAAGGTCGACGCGGTGTTCCGGTCCGGTAACAAGACGCGCGATGATATCCCGTCACACCTCGTGGCGCCCGATCAAGTCTCGCCCGAACTGGGCCGCCTGTACACGCATATGTGTCCCGCCGGTGTGTACGAGTGGAGCGAAGGCGGGCTTGTGGTCAACGCGCCCAACTGCATCGACTGTAAGGCGACGGACGTACTTGGCCCGCGCTGGACACCACGGGAGGGCGGAAGCGGCCCGAGCTACAAGCGCATGTAGCTCCACGCGCATGTAACTCGAAGCGCATGTGACCCGGAGCCGCCTGCCGGGCTGCGCCTGCCGGCCCACGCCTATTCGGCCAGCATCTCCCGAAGCACGGTCTGAAGGATTCCGCCGTTTCTGTAATAGTCCACTTCCATGACGGTATCCAGCCGCATCAGGGCCGTGAACTCGGTGACCCGGCCCTCACTGTCGGTCGCAGTGACCCGGGCAGAGCCGCCGGGCTCGGCCTCGGTAATTCCGGCGATCGAGAACACTTCGGTACCGTCCAGTCCCAAAGCTTCGGCGGACTGCCCGCTCTCGAACTGGAGAGGGAGAACGCCCATCCCGATGAGATTGGAACGGTGAATTCGCTCGTACCCGATCGCGATCACCGCCCGTACACCGAGGAGACGGGGTCCCTTGGCTGCCCAGTCGCGCGACGAGCCAGCGCCATAATCCCGGCCCGCCAACACGATGAGGGGCGTGCCTTCGTCCGCGTACCTCATGGCGGCGTCATAGATCGACATCTGCTCACCATCCGGCAGCATCCTTGTGTATCCACCTTCAACGTCAGGAACGAGCTGGTTCCGGAGCCTGATGTTGGCGAACGTCCCGCGCATCATGACTTCATGGTTGCCCCGGCGTGACCCGTACGAGTTGTACTCAGAGCGCTGCGCGCCGTGATCCTCCAGATAGCGCGCCGCGGGAGAGTTCTTGGCTATGGCGCCGGCCGGAGAGATATGGTCGGTGGTTACGGAGTCGCCCAGAAGCGCCAACACTCGTGCCCTCTCGATGTCTGTCAAAGCGTCGGGAAGGAGACCCATTCCCTCGAAGAAGGGCGGCTGCCGAACGTAGGTCGAGTCGTCATCCCACTCGAAGCGGCTGCCCTCCGGAATCGAAAGCGAGCGCCAGGCATCGTCTCCTTTGAACACGTCGGCGTATTGCTCGGTAAACTGACTGGTGTGCACGGCTTCTCGCACCGTCTCCGTAATCTCGCTTTGCGACGGCCAGATATCTCTGAGGAATACGTCCTGGCCTGCGGAGTCCTGTCCAAGCGCCTCTGAGTAAAAGTCGATGTCCATTCGTCCCGCCAGTGCATACGCCACCACGAGGGGCGGGGAGGCGAGATAATTGGCCCTGGTCAACGAACTGATCCGGCCCTCGAAATTCCTGTTGCCGGACAGTACCGAGCACACGACTAGATCGCCCTCCTGGATGGCCTCCGCGATGGGGACCGGAAGGGGGCCGGTGTTACCGATACAAGTGGTACATCCGTAGCCCACCAGGTGGAATCCGAGAGCTTCGAGAGGCTGCATCAGACCCGCTTCGTCCAGGTACTCGGTGACCACCTTCGACCCGGGAGCGAGGCTGGTTTTCACCCACCGCTTGCTCTTCAGCCCTCGTGCCGCTGCGTTACGGGCCAGCAGTCCGGCTCCGACCATAACGTGCGGATTCGACGTATTGGTGCAGCTCGTGATCGCCGCGATCACGACGGCCCCGTCCTCGAGTTGCACGGCTGTTTCGGTCGCCGTCGCCAGGCCTGCGTTTTCCGCGTCTGGATTGATGGGGCCCGGAGGCAGCACGCTCAGATGACGGCCCGGGCTCCCGTTTCCGCGCAGGCTCGGCAGCGTATCCAGGAACGCTTGCTTGGCTTCGGTCAGCCTGACTCGCTGCTGCGGGAGCTTCGGCCCGGCCAGGCTCGGCTCGACGGTCGCGAGGTCGAGTTCCAGGGTGTCAGAATACGCTGCAACCGAACTGTCGGCCGCGTGGAAGAGCCCCTGTTCCTTGGCATACTCCTCCACCAGCCTGACGTGATCCTCGTCTCGGCCCGTGAAACGCAGGTAGGAAAGCGTCTCCTCATCGACAGGGAAGATCGCGCACGTACCTCCGTACTCGGGCGACATGTTTCCTATCGTGGCGCGATCGGCGAGGCTGAGCGCGGCAATACCCTCTCCGAAGAATTCCACGAATCGGCCCACGACACCGTGTGTGCGCAGCATCTCGGTCACGCGGAGCACCATGTCAGTCGCGGTGGCGCCCTCTGGAAGTCTCCCGTGCATACGGAAGCCTACGACCTCTGGAATGAGAAGACCGATCGGCTGCCCCAGCATGGCGGCTTCCGCTTCGATTCCACCTACCCCCCAGCCGAGAACGCCCAGCCCGTTGATCATCGTCGTGTGGCTGTCGGTTCCGACGACCGTGTCAGGGTACAGCACCCGTTCCCCGCCGCCGGTTTCGTCGAAAACGACGCGCGCCAGGTACTCAAGGTTGACCTGGTGGACGATCCCGGTATCGGGCGGCACCACGCGGAAATTGTCGAAGGCCTGCTGCCCCCAGCGTAGGAAGGCGTACCTCTCGCGGTTTCGGTCGAATTCCTTCTCGGCGTTGATCAGGAACGAGGCCATGCTTCCATACGAGTCGACCTGCACCGAATGATCGATGACGAGTTCCGATGGCAGCTGCGGGCTTATCTTCTCCGGATCGCCGCCCAGATCCTCCAGGGCATCGCGCATCGCGGCCAGGTCAACGACGGCTGGCACTCCAGTGAAATCCTGAAGCAGGACGCGGGCAGGTACGAAGGAGATTTCACTATCCGCGGCCGGATCCCAGTTGGCCAGAGCCTCTATCTGGTCGGCCGTGACGTTTATCCCATCCTCGTGGCGCAGCAGATTCTCGAGCAGAATTCGAATCGAGAACGGAAGCTGTGGAACGCGCCCCACCCCAGACCGCTCCAGCGCCCGGACATCGAATATCGTCGCCGCTGATCCGTCGCTGAGATTGACGGTGCGCCGTGCGCCGAAAGAGTTGGGGTTGCTACTTGCTGCCTTCATGGTCTGCCTTTCACGTCGATGATAACTCGGGCGTCCACAATATGGAGCGTGGCCAGCCGCGTCGAGGTGGTCGAAGCGCGAGGCCCCGGCTGGCAGATCGTGGGGCTGCCGTGAATATTGCCGCCTTGAGGGTGGGAGTGAATGGGCGGTGCCGCCGCGACCGGAATGAAAGCGACTGCATGAGAGACGGATACCGGGCTGATCACCGAGGATGGGTGTTTAACTTCTTCTGGCCCCTCACCCGGTACATCATCACGCATCTGGTCGTCACGGCACTGGGGACCCTCATTTTTTTCGTGTTCAATCGTACCAAGATCATCGGGCGGGCCCATGTTCCGCGTGAGCGAAACACGCTTCTCCTGTCGAACCATCAGTCCATGATCGACAGTTTCCTCATCGGAATGTGTGCGTTCTACGGGCCGTCGCTGTTCAAGCCATATCTGGTGCCCTGGAACCCTGCCGCGGAGGAGAATTTCTATGCCAACTGGTTCGTCGGATGGTGGGCGGATCAGTGCAAGTGTATTCCTGTCCGGCCGGGCCGCCGCGACCTCAAGGCTCTCAACCGGATGGTGCGGGCGCTGCGTTCGGGTACGATGATTCTGTTTCCCGAAGGGACGCGGACTCGCGATGGTTCGATCGGCAAGGGAAGGGCGGGGGCTGGGATCGTGATTCTGCAAAATGAGCCCAAAGCCATTCCCGTCGTCGTGGATGGGATGAACGAGGTGCTTCCGATCGGGCGCATTGTGCCGAAGATAGGAAAGCGTATTTACGTCATGTTCGGGGAACCAATTGACTACTCGGGCTATGTTGGGCAGGAGTCAACCAAAGAGACGTCAGAAGCGTTGGTGGAAGAGATCATGCAGAAGCTGAGAGCTCAGCTGGCGGAGCTGCGGAGCCGGTACAGACAACAAGAAAGACAAGAGGAAGAGAAATGATGAGAGGGTTCAACAAGGGATTGGCGGCGGCGCTGTGCCTCGCCGCGGCCGGGTGCGGAGGGGAGTCGGACCTGGATGACGGGGCGGAGGCGGGTGACGTGGCTCCGGGACAGCAGGTCGAGATTCATACCAGTATGGGCCGGATCGTGGTCGAGCTGTTCCCGGACCGCTCACCCATAACGGTCGAGAATTTTCTGGCCTATGTGGACGAGGCGTTTTATGACGGCGTGATTTTTCACCGCATCGTTCCGGGCTGGGTCATCCAGGGTGGCGGGTTCAAGCCGGGCCTGGAGGAGCATCCGCCCACCCGCGACAACATCCAGAACGAGTCCGACAACGGGCTGACCAACAGCCGGGGCACGCTGGCCATGGCGCGTACGCCGCCCCCACACTCCGCCCAAGCGCAGTTCTACATCAACGTGTCCGATAATTCCATGCTGGACTTTGGCGGCCAGCGAACGGGCGAGCACGGCTACGCGGTGTTTGGTACCGTGGTTGAGGGAATCGACGTGGTAGACGCCATCTCCGGCGTGACGATCGAAAACCGCGGTCCCATGCAAGGCGTGCCGGTCGAGCCCGTCATGATGGACAGCATCCGCCGGCTGCCCTGAGCGCAGCCGGCCTAGCCGACGGCTACGGCTTCTCCCACGATGACCTCCTCGATGGCCGGCATCACCTGCTCCAGCTGTTCGCGGGTGATGACCAGAGGAGGGGCGAACCGGATTACCTGGTGATGGGTCTCCTTGGCCAGGATCCCCCGGTCCTGCAGCGCCTCGCAGAACGGGCGGGCGGTGCCGGATGATTTCTTGATCTCTACTCCGATCATGAGGCCGCGTCCCCGTACCTCGGCGACGTGATGCGAACCGAAACTGCGCAGCCTGCCCATGAACCACTCCCCAAGTTCCTGGGATCGCTCGCTCAAACGCTCGTCCATGATCACGGCCAGTGAGGCCAGGCCGACGGCTGCGCCGAGCGGATTGCCGCCAAAAGTGGATCCGTGGTCTCCAGGCCGGAAAACGTCCATGACTTCGGCGCCGGCCAGCACGGCGGACACAGGGTAGACGCCGCCTCCCAGCGCTTTGCCGACGATCAGGACATCTCCCCGCGTTCCGTCCCAGTCTCCGCAGAACAGCTTTCCTGTCCTGCCCAGTCCGGTCTGGATCTCGTCCAGCAGGAGGAGTACGCGCTCGTCCCTGCAGATCGCCTGGCACTGGCCGATGTAGCCTTCCGGAGGGACGATCACTCCGCCTTCACCCTGCAGGGGCTCGACCAGGAAGCCGACCGTATTTTCGTTGATGGCGCTGCGGAAGGCGTCCACATCGCCATACGGAACGATCCTGAAACCGGGCGTGAAGGGCCCGAAGCCTTTGCGGTACTGCTCTTCGGACGAGAAACCGACGATAGTGGTCGTCCGGCCGTGGAAGTTATTGTCACAAACGATGATTTCCGCCTGGTTCGGCGCCACGCCCTTGGTCTCGTAGCCCCACTTACGAGCTGCCTTGATGGCCGTTTCCACAGCCTCGGCACCCGTGTTCATGGGCAGCGCTTTGTCGAATCCCGTGATTTCGCACAGGCGCTCCAGAAACTCACCCATGCGGTCGTTGTGAAAAGCGCGAGAAGTCAGCGTGATCCGACCCGCTTGCTCCGCAAGGGCGGCCAGGATCGCCGGGTGGCGGTGCCCCTGGTTCACGGCTGAGTAGGCGGCCAGCATGTCTACGTACTGCCGGCCTTCCACGTCCCACACGTGGCATCCCTCTCCGCGATCGAGCACGACGGGGAGGGGCTTGTAGTTGTGGGCACCCCAGCGCTCGTCTTGTCGGATCAGCTTGTCTGTACGCGTCATTTCCGCGCTACTCCTGCGGCAAAAGGTGGTCATCGGGCTCCGGCAGGTTAGGCAGGACTGGGGGTGCTGGCAACGGCGGTGCGCGAGGGTCTGGACAGCAAGGCGGACAGCCTCCATCCTCCTTGCTTGTCATGTGGGCCCGGGAACCGAAACACGGATGCGAGTCATGTATATTTGGGTGACACTGTTGTTGGGTGGTCTGGTAGCGAGCTTCGGGGCGGGAGTGGCTTTCGCCTGCCGGATGCCTGAAGATTCTGATTGAAGCCGGAAAGCACGTCGGAGCGCGGACATCCGCTGGACAGAACGTCCTATTAAGGTTAACTTTAGCGGCTACAGTATAGCTATTACGCTGGGACTTTACGTAACGCGCTGAGGTGTAAATTGACGAGACATTTGAAAGATGAAGAGGGCCGTCGCTGGAAGGCGTGGCTGGCCTCCAGAGACGTGTTCTGGCCTGACCCGGACGGGAAGACGACCAAGGATCCGACCATCGAGGCGGTGCTCTTTGTGTGTTTTTCCGATCCTAACGAACCGCAAAAACGTATCCGGCTTCCGGAGGGATCCTTTGCGAAAATGAGTGAGGACGATCTAATGGACCGGTTTCTGGAAGCCCAGCCGGATCCCGCCATCCGATAGGTAAGCGGTAATAGAGATTGGCTAGGGCGCGACGCCCCGGACTGCCGGGCGCCGCGCCCTTTTTCTTTTTTCTGAGGATGCTATGTCGAACTACGAACACGTTTCGGTCCCCGCGGCCGGCTCCCCTATTCAGATCTCGCCGGACGGCCATCCTTCTGTACCGGATCATCCGGTCATCCCCTTTATCGAGGGCGACGGTATCGGGCCCGATATCTGGGGCGCGGCGGTGCGGGTTTTTGATGCAGCGGTAGAGGCAGCGTACGAGGGCCAGCGCCGGATCGAGTGGATGGAGGTATTCGCGGGCGAGAAGGGAATGAAGATTACCGGCGAATGGCTGCCCGAGGAGACGCTGCAGGCGATACGCGAGTTCAAGGTTGCCATAAAGGGGCCTCTAACGACCCCCGTGGGCGGCGGCATCCGCTCCTTGAACGTGACGCTTCGCCAGCGCCTCGACCTGTACGCCTGCGTCAGGCCCTGCCGCTGGCTGGACGGCACACCGTCGCCAGTACGAGAGCCGAACAAGATGGATGTGGTAATCTACCGGGAGAACACGGAGGACGTGTACGCCGGTATCGAATGGGAAGCTGGCTCGCCCGAGGCTGAGCGGGTTCGGGAATTTCTGAACACGGAAATGGGAACGAACATCCGGGAGAAGAGCGGGCTCGGTATCAAGCCGGTCTCGGAGTTCGGGACGAAGCGTCTCGTGGGCATGGCCATTCGCGACGCACTGGAGGCTGGGGCCGCATCCGTCACCCTGGTGCATAAGGGCAACATCATGAAGTTCACCGAGGGTGCCTTTCGGGAGTGGGGCTACGAGGTGGCGAGAGAACAGTTCGGCGAGCAGACGATCACGGAGGCCGATGTGTGGTCGCAGCACGATGGCAGAGTACCGGCCGGCAAGCTGGTCATAAAAGACCGCATCGCCGACGCCATGTTCCAGCAGGTTCTGCTGCGGCCCGACGAGTACGATTACATAGCGCTGCCAAACCTCAACGGAGACTACCTGTCGGACGCGTGTGCCGCGCAGATAGGGGGGCTGGGCATGGCGCCGGGCGCCAACATCGGTGACGAAGTAGCGTTGTTCGAGGCTACTCACGGAACCGCTCCCAAGTACTCCGGCCTGGACAAGGTTAATCCCACCTCGCTGATCCTGTCAGGGGTCATGATGCTCCAGCACCTGGGTTGGAACGAGGCGGCAACTCTCATCGTAGACGGGATCGTGGCGTCAATTCTCGGCAAGACGGTCACGTATGACCTGGAGCGGCAGATGGACGGTGCGACTACGGTCAGCACCTCTCAATTTGCCGATCACATCATCGGGCGCATGCAGGTCCCGGCGTGAGTCAGCCCCTGGAGCCCAGGGTTATCGAGGTAGTCGAACCAGGCCACGAACCCGCGGTCCCTGTGCAGCTGCTCGCGGTTCCGGTCAGGCCGGACCAGGACCTGTCGGGGCGCGCGGCGGCCCTGGATGCGGAGCTGGGCGGACCTCTATCAAGGCTCCTTCAGTCGGGCTTCAAGGCCGCCGCGGGCGAGACGCGCCCGCTCTTCTCTGGCGGGGCCGAGACGCCGCATCTTCTAGCGGTGGGGCTGGGTCCCGGAGAGGGTCTGGACGCTGAGAGCGCCCGCCGGGTAGCGGGGAAGGCGGTTCAAGTGGGTAGGGCCAACGCACTGGCCGCAGTCGCCATCGAGATACCGCCGCCCGAGGAACAGGGGCTGGAGGTCGTGCAGGCCGCCGCGGAGGGCCTGTGCCTGGGTGATTGGGCGTATGAGGACCTGCGCCGTCCTGACTCGGATCGTGTCTCGCCGCCCGCTCCTAGCCGGGGAGCCATCTTCCTGGGCGGCGAGCAGGCCGGGGCGGCGGAAGCCGCCAGCCGGGGCCAGACGATCGCGGAGTGCCAAAACTTCGCCCGAAGGCTGGTTACTCTGCCAGGCAATATCGCCACCCCTGCTTATCTGGAGGAACAAGCCCGGGGTCTGGGTGAGCGTCACGGACTGAGAGTCGAGGCCTGGGGCCCCGACAGGCTGAGGTCGGAGGGTTTTGGAGCGCTGCTCGCCGTCGCGGCCGGTTCCCGGGTAGAACCCCGCTTTCTCGTGCTGGAGCACCAGGGCACGGGCGGCGCCCCGACGGTACTGGTCGGCAAGGGCGTGACGTTCGATAGCGGAGGTATTTCCATCAAGCCGGCCTCGGGCATGGAAGACATGAAGTACGATATGGCGGGTGCGGCGGCAGTCCTGGGAGCGATGCGGGCCGTGGCGGAACTGGATCTGCCCCGCCGCGTCATCGGCCTTATACCAGCCACCGAAAATCTTCCTTCCGGCACGGCGCTCAAACCGGGCGACGTTATTCGCGGGCTGTCCGGCACCTCCATCGAGGTAATCAATACGGACGCTGAGGGCAGACTCATCCTATCGGACGCCTTGGCCTTCGCCACGCGCCTCAAGCCTGTCGCGATCGTTGATCTGGCCACGCTGACCGGGGCCTGCGTAGTGGCGCTGGGCCATCACGCCATGGGCCTGATGGCATCGGACGACACTCTGGCGCGATCCCTGAAGGTGGCCGGTGAGAGTTCGGGCGAGAGGGTTTGGCGCCTTCCGCTGTGGCCCGAGTATCGCCGCCAGCTCGACTCGGATATCGCCGACATCAAGAACAGCGGCGGGCGGGACGCGGGTACGATCACGGCCGCCTGGTTCCTGCGCGACTTCGTGGACGAGACCCCCTGGGTTCACCTGGACATCGCCGGAGTCGCCTGGGCCGAGAAGGCGGGGCCATACCAGCCCAAGGGAGCGACAGGCGCTGGAGTACGGTTGCTCGTCGAGTGGTTACGTACCGCTGACTGAGATGCCACTTTGCAGCTCCGCGCGGATGGCGCTCGTGGGCCTGCTGGTCCTGGCTGGCGCTCTCGCGAAGCCCGCAGCCGGGCAGGAGGTGGTCCGGCCCCGAGGGAACGTGCCGCCACGCAAACCAGCCGCGGCTGATTCCGTGGCGGCCGGTCCGGCGAGCCAGGACTCCGCCGCTGCCCTGCTGGCGCAGCAGCAGACCCGTGAGCCCGCCCGCTATCCGTCCTTGCTCGAGTTGCCGGAGACCGGGGGCGGCGCCGTGGTGTGGGATCGCGCCCGCATTCTGGAGTCCAACGCTATCACATTGCTGGATCTGCTAGCGGAGATGGTGCCCGGCCTCACCCCCGTGCGAGCCGGATTCTACGGAGGGCCACACCACGCCACGCTCGGCGCCGCTGGAGCGCCATTTCTGAGTCTCCGTGTGGACGGCCGCGACGTACTGCCCCTGGAAGGGCGCCAGGTCGACCTGGCCCGGTTTCCTCTCGGAGCCCTCGAACGAGTGCGTGTGGTTCGCAAAGCGGCCGGTCTCAGGGTCGAGTTGGCCACACTCAGCCGCTCCGGGCCGGAGGCTTATTCCCGAATCGATGCTGCGACCGGGTCTCCCGGTGTGGGGATCGTGCGCGGCTCATTCACCAACGGGCTGGGGAGCAATTTCGCCGCCTCCGCCTCGTTCGACGTCGTCAATACGGAGGCTCTTCTTCAGGAAGACGACCGGTTCGACTTCCGTGGCCGCATCGCCTGGAACCCTGGTGACCGAAGCATGGGGCTTACGGGCGAAATCCGCAGTCAGTCGAACACACCCACCCTGCTGGGGGGCGCGGAACGGAACCTGAGAGAGTTCGTCGTGGGGATCCGAAAGAACATGGGGCCGCACGTACAGGCCCAGGCTTACTTTTCGGACCGCAGGCTGTCGGAGACGGTGGCCGCTGTGGATTCCGTCTTGACGAACCTGCAGCGTGTCGGCGTAGATCTGACTCTCGTATCGGAGCGGGCGTACGGGCATCTGCGCGCGCTCCTGTCGGGAGACTCGCCCTTTCCGTCCTCACAGCTGTCGGGGAGGATCGGGGTGCGGGCCGTTACCGGTCTCACGCTGGATGTGACTGCCAAAAGCGATGTGTGGGATGGGTTTTCGACATCTGAGGTGCAGGGGGCGCTGGCCCTCCGGTCGGTCCTACCCTTGTCGGCCGAGATCGGGATCCAGGCCGCCACGGGCACGCGGGCTGTTCCGCATGCCGCGGCCCTGGCCGCCGACACGGCCGATTTCGACGCCCTGGCCGGAACACTGCAGGGCCGCATCGGACCACTATTTCTGAGCGAGCGAGTCGAATACCTCAATCTGAGCCGGCAGCTCCCGTTTGGAACCGTGCTGGATTCCAGCTCAGTGGCCGCCGGGCCCGTGGAGATCGTCACCTTCGAGACAGCGGTCGAGGGCCCTGTTCTGCCTGTCAGCTGGCTCATTGGAGGGCTGCCTCCGATTCGCCTGCGGGGGGCGTATCGGTTCTCGTCTCTGCGCTCAGGGGGACCGGCTATCTACGTCCCGCGCAACCGAATCGCCGGAGAGGCTTTCTTCCAGAACGAGTTTTTCGAGGGCAATCTAGAACTCCGGCTCGGCCTGGGACTGAACCGGCGGGATGCGGTGTTTACGTTTCCTACGGCGGCCGCTCCGGGGGCCCCAGTCCAGACAGCCTCCGCCACAGACGTCTCGTTCAACCTCATGGTCCGGCTCCTGGAGGCGCGAATCTGGTGGCGAGCCGGAAATCTTCGCCAGGCGGCTATCGAAGACGTACCCGGCATCCCGTATCCTACGACCCAGCAGGCTTTCGGGATAAAATGGGAATTTACCAACTGAAGAGCGTGTGCGTGGACCAGCTATATTGCTATACTGACGGCCAATTATGATAAGAAGCATGACAGGTTTCGGCTCGGGGTCCGTCTCCATCGATGCGGGAACGATCGAGCTGGAGATGAAGTCCGTGAACTCGCGCCACCTCAAGCTCAACATGAGGCTGCCCGGAGGCGCGGGCGGCTGGGAAGAGTCGCTCAAAGCGAGGATCGGGATGCATGTCCGGCGCGGTCACCTGGATGTTCAGGTGCGGTTGGTGCCGCTTGCCGGTGGCACCGCGCAGTTCGCGGTCGATGAGGAAAGAGCGGCGGCGTATGTGGCTGCGCTCCGGGTCCTGAAAGCAGGCCTTGGCCTGGACGGCGAGGTAGACGTGGCAGCGCTCGCCGCCTGGGATCGGTGGTTCACCGAGGCTGCGCCGCTGTCCATCCAGGATGTTCCGCTCGAGAGCGTGGAGGAAGCGGCGGATCAGGCGCTTCGCGAGCTGGTGGACATGCGAACCCGTGAGGGCGAGCGGCTCGAGGCCGACCTCAGTTCACGGCTTGCTGCCATAGGCGCCGCCCTGGCAAAGGTGGCCGAGCAAGCGCCCGTTCGTCTTGAAACGGAGCGCGACAGACTGCGCCGCGCCGTGGCCGATCTCGTACCCGGGCCCGCCATGGACGAGGACCGAATCGCGCGGGAGATAGCCCTGATCGCTGACCGGTGGGATATTGACGAAGAGCAGGTTCGGGCCAGGTCCCACCTCAGCGGTATGGCGGAGTTGCTGGCGGAGCCCGATGCGGAGCCAGTCGGAAAGCGGCTCGGTTTCTTCGGGCAGGAGCTGCTTCGGGAGATCAACACGATCGGTTCGAAAGCCAACGATGCGGACATCGCCAAGCTGGTTGTGCACATGAAGAATGAGTTGGAGAGTATTCGCGAGCAGATAGAGAACGTAGAATGACACGGCCGCTGAGTGGTTCGAGCAGCTTTCCGGTCGTTCTCGCCGGCCCTTCAGGCGGCGGTAAGACTACGGTGGGCAGAGCGCTGGAAGCCCGGCGCAGCGATGTCAGATTTGCCGTGTCAGCCACTACCCGAAAACGGCGGCACGACGAAACGGACGGAAGAGACTACCGCTTTCTGTCGCGCGACGAGTTCGAAGACCTCATCGAGCACGGGAAACTGCTGGAGTGGGCCACTGTGCATGGAGAGCTATACGGGACTCCGCTTAGCGATCTGAGCGCGGCCAGAGAGGACGGAGTACATCTTCTGCTCGACATCGACGTGCAGGGGATGCGAGCGCTGCGTTCGCACCAGCCGGACTCGGTCACCATATTCTTCATGCCGCCGGATGCGCAGAGCGTCGTGCAGCGCCTGAAAGGGCGCAACTCCGAAGACGCCGAGAGTCTGCGCAGGAGACTTGAAACGGCACTGTCGGAGTTGGCGGCGATCGGCGAATTTGACTACATCGTGGTTAACGAGACGGTGGCCGACGCTGTTGACCAGGTGGAAGCGATACTGGACGCGGAGTCAGCCCGAGTGGGACGCAGTTCGGAAGCGGCACGGGCCAGGGCCCAGCAGCTGTCGCATGATGTGAGAGCCTTACTAGAAACCTAGCGCCAGTTCGTAAGGGGCTGGATAAACTACAGGAAGTGACAATATGAAAGTGTTTACCCCAGATGAAGTTACGCCGGTCGGTGGCGATAAATATCTCGGAGTTCTCGTGGCGGCCAAGTACGCCCGCGAACTCAACGCGCTGCCACTCGAACGCTCACCGTACGGCGCGGACAAGCTGACGACGAGTGCGCTCGCGGCGCTGGCTTCCGGCGACCTCGACTATCGCCTGGTAAAGAAGAGCGTAGGCGAAGTCTGAGGTGAGGCCCTTCGACGACCGACGTATTCTACTGGTCGTCACAGGCGGTATCGCCGCGTACAAGAGCGTGGCGTTGGTACGAAGGCTTCGGGAGCGAGGCTGTTCGGTGGACGTGCTCATGACGGAAAGCGCCGAGAAGATGGTAGGCGCCGCTACATTCGAGGCTCTGTCGGGCCGCCCCGTACACCGAAATCTGTGGGAGCGGCCGCTGGCCCACATCGAGTTGGGCCGAGATGCCGACCTGGCGGTCGTCGCCCCGGCCACCGCGAACACGCTGGCCCGGATGGCGGGCGGCTACGCTGACGACATGGCCACTTCGACACTTCTGGCCGCGGACTGTCCCGTTGTCGTGTGTCCTGCCATGAACACCCGCATGTGGACCAACCCGGCTACCGTACAAAACGTAGAAACCCTGCGCGGCCGCGGGGTGGCTTTTGTGGGCCCGGAGGAAGGTCGGCTGGCCGAGGCGGAGGAGGGCATGGGCCGCATGGCGGAGCCGGCAACGATCCTGGCCGAACTCGGAAGGTTACTTGAACCGCCAGGAATGCTCACGGACCTCAAGGTAGTGGTCACGGCAGGTCCGACGCGTGAACCGGTGGACCCGGTGCGATTCGTGGGCAACCGATCCTCGGGGCGCATGGGTTTCGCGCTGGCGGAGTCCGCCTGGCGCCGCGGCGCATCAGTCACGGTCGTAGCTGGCCCCACGACAGCGGAGCCACCCCACGGGCCACACCTGATTCGAGTCGAGAAGAGCAGCGAGATGCTAGAGGTTCTGCAGACGGAACTGGACGGGGCCGCCGTCCTGCTCATGGCTGCGGCTGTGTCGGATTTCGGCCCCGAACAGGAACTCAGCTCCAAGATCAAGAAGGAAAACACCGGGGACACCATGTCGCTCGAACTGCGCCGGGGGCCTGACCTGCTTTCCGAGACGCTCGATCAACGCCGGGCGAAAGGCGTGTTCACTCTAGGTTTCGCACTGGAGACGAGCGACGGGCTAGAGAACGCGCGCCGAAAGCTGGAGTCCAAGGGGATTGACCTGGTAGCTCTCAACGATGCCGGAGATCCGGAGTCCGGTTTTGATTCTCCGACCAACAGGGTCACCATCATCGATCCGGATGGGGCAGTTGAAGAATTGCCCCTGCTGGCCAAAGAGGAAGTGGCTGACCGACTGCTCGATAGAATCGAGGCGCAGCTGAGCGGGGCGCATTGACGCAGAACCAAGACCTGTGGCGTAGCTATCTCCGGTCCAGGATAGGACTGGGCGAGCCGGAACTGTTCCTCGGCCGGGGTGACCGCGGGGCGGTGCTGGCCGCGGCGGCCCGGGTAGGAGAGGAGCGGGCACAGGCCCCGGCCGCTGCCGAGGTTCCGATCGACGCCGCTGCCGAGGTTCCGATCGACGCCGCTGCCGAGGTTCCGGCCGCTGGCGAGGTTCCGATCGACGCCGCTGGCGAGGTTCCGATCGACGCCGCTGGCGAGGTTCCGATCGACGCCGCCGGTGATCATCTGGCGGGGCTGCGGGAGCGAGCGCTGCGCTGTGAGGATTGCGTGCTTCACGAGTCACGGTTGAGCGTCGTATTCGGGGAGGGCACGGCGGCCGCTCGAGTCCTGTGCGTGGGGGAGGCTCCGGGAGCGAATGAGGATAGGACCGGAAGGCCGTTCGTGGGACGGGCGGGCAAGCTCCTGGATCAGCTTCTGCTCTCGGTCGGGATGCCCCGAGAGTCAGTGTTCATATGTAATGTTCTCAAATGCCGGCCGCCCGGGAACCGGAATCCTCAGCCGGATGAAATTGCGGCTTGCTCTCCCTATCTTCGTGACCAGATCCGGCTCGTGAGCCCGGAGGTGATTATCGCCTTCGGTACGTTCGCTTCTCGCACGCTGCTGAACAGCGCCGAGTCATTGGGACGCTTGCGCGGGGTGGTACATCTATTCAATGGGATACCGCTCGTGCCGACTTATCATCCGGCGGCGCTGCTGAGAAACCCGGGCTGGGTGCGGCCCACCTGGGAGGATCTGCAGAGGGCACGAGGCGTGTTGGAATCCGCAGATGTAGATGGAGAGACGTATGGCTGATGTATCGCTCGCGGTAGCGCCGCTAGAGGCGAAGGGCCGTCAGGCGCCATGGTCGGAAGAGGCCGAGATATCTGTCTTGTCGGCCATGTTGATCGACGGCGACGCGGTTGTGGAGGCGATCGAAGTACTGGACGAGACGGCGTTCTACCGCGAGTCCAACCGGCGCATCTATCGGGCTATGGTGAGGCTCTACCAGCGCGGAGAGGTCATCGACTCGGTGACGCTGGCTGACGAGCTGAAGACCGCGGGTGAGCTGGCCAGTGCCGGCGGGCTGCCCTATCTGGCACAGCTCGTGGACGCGGTCCCGACGGCTGCCAACGTCGCATACCACTGCCGCATCCTCCGCGACAAGGCGGTTCTTCGGAAGCTCATCCAGTCGGCGACGGAGATTATCCAGGACGCTTATCAGGCGCCATCGGGGGAGATCGATGAGGCCCTGGACCGCGCCGAGCAGCGAATCTTCAAGATCTCGCAGGCCACGCAGCGGGCCGGCTTCGTCTGGATCAAGGAGATCCTGTGGCCGACATTCGAGAAGATCGAGGAACTGCAGCGCGGAGGAGGAGCGCTGACGGGTGTTCCCTCGGGCTTCCCTGATCTGGACAACATGACAGCGGGTTTCCAGGCTTCCGACCTCATCATCGTGGCTGGCCGCCCGTCTATGGGCAAGACTGCGCTGGCCCTGAACTTTGCTCAGCACGCTGCCATCGAGCACGAGGCGCCGGTCGCCCTGTTCTCGCTCGAAATGTCGAAGGAATCCCTGGTGCAGCGCCTGCTCTGTGCGGAGGGCAGGGTAGACTCGGGGCGTCTGCGGCGGGGCCGGCTACAGGACGACGAGTACGGCCGGCTGGCCACGGCGGCTGGCCACCTCAACACGGCTCCGATTTGGATTGATGACACTCCGGGCATCACGGCCCTCGAGCTGCGCGCCAAGGCGCGCCGGCTGGCGGCCGAGGTGGATCTCGGACTGGTCATCGTCGACTATCTGCAGCTTATGGCCGGCCCGCGCGGGACCGAAAACAGGCAGCAGGAAATCAGTGCGATCTCGCGTGCCCTGAAGGGAGTCGCGAAGGAACTTCAAGTTCCGGTGATAGCCCTGTCGCAGCTTTCCAGGGCGCCCGAGCAGAGAACAGATCGCCGGCCCGTGCTGGCGGACCTCAGAGAATCGGGAGCCATCGAGCAGGACGCCGACGTCGTGCTGTTCGTGTACCGGGAAGAGGCCTACAAGAAGAGGGACGACCCGAAAGTCGATGAGAAGGGCGAGTCGATCGAGGGCAAGGCGGAGCTCATCATTGGCAAACAGCGCAACGGACCGACGGGGCTTGTATCCCTGTACTTCCACAAGCACTACACGCTTTTCGAATCGCTCCGGCGGGAGTCCGCCCCCTCCGCGCAGTAAGGTCTCATGAAGACCGCGCGCACAGCGTACTTCTGCACATCCTGCGGAAACGAGACGCTCCGCTGGGAGGGCCGCTGCCCGGGCTGCGGGGAGTGGAATTCGTTGGCCAAGGCTCCGGTCGGAGCGCGCAGCGAACGCTTCACGGCAAAATCTGGAGCAGTCAGGCGGCCGGGTCTCGAGAGCAAGCCTGAAGCTCTGGGTGACGGTCCGGCTACGCCGCTGGCCCGAACACAAATAGGCTTTGGTGACTTCGATCGAGTTCTGGGCGGGGGACTGGTGCCGGGTTCCGTCATCCTCCTGGGCGGTGCGCCCGGAATTGGGAAATCCACCCTGATGCTTCAGGCCGCGGCGCGCATGGCGGTCACCGGCAAGCGAGTGCTGTATGCTTCCGGCGAGGAATCGAGGGAGCAGATCAAGCTGCGCGCAGCGCGCGTCGGCGCGAGTACGGCGCGGGTGCTGTTTATTTCGACCACCGATCTGAGCGAACTTCTCAAGGTCGTTGAATCCGACCCGCCGGACCTGCTCCTGGTCGATTCCATACAGACGCTGGTCGCCAGCGACTCTACGGCGGCGGCCGGCGGCGTGAAGCAGGTACAGGAGTCGGCGGCCCTGCTACTCGAAGTGGCCAAACGATATGGATTCCCGACCTTCCTGATCGGGCACGTAACGAAAGGCGGACAGCTCGCCGGCCCCAGGTCGCTCGAGCATCTGGTAGACGTCGTTCTCCTGTTCGAAGGTCAGAGACTGGCGGAGCAGCGCTGGCTACGGTCGGTGAAAAACCGATTCGGAAGCGTGGACGAACTGGCGGCCTACCGGATGGCGGAGCGAGGGCTAGAGCCTCTGACCGATCCCTCGGCCATATTCGTCAACGATCGTCCGGCGGAAGTGAGCGGAGCCGCCATCTGCGTCCCCCTGCAAGGTCGCCGGCCCGTGCTGGCTGAGGTCCAGGCCCTGTCGGCTCCGGCCCGCTTCTCGACCCCGCAGCGGGTGGCGACCGGTTTCCCGCCCCGCCGGCTGGCCGTCTTACTGGCCGTGTTGGAGCGGAAGGCCGGGCTGCCACTCACCGGTAAGGACGTATTCCTGAGTGTGGTCGGCGGCCTGCGGCTGGTGGACCCCAGCGCTGACCTCGGAGTTCTCGCGGCGCTCGTCTCTGCCGAGCTCGATCGTCCGCCGCCAGCAGCAGCCGCGTTCGTCGGAGAGGTCGGGTTGTCGGGAGAGCTGCGCGGCGTTCCCCAGTGTGCCGCGCGTGTACGGGTCGCCGTCAGGGCCGGCCTGTCCCGGATCGTGCTGCCCGCGGCGGCTCGCGACGAGGCGGATTGGGGCCCTGAGATTCAGTTTGCGGAGCACGTGCGGGAGGTCGTGGCCTGGCTGCGCGCATGAGAGCCAGCGCGATCCTCCTGGCGGCGGGGGAGGGGTCGCGCTGCGCGGGAGAACTTCCCAAGCAGTTTCGCCCCCTGGGTGGCCGTCCGGTTCTGGAGTGGGCCTGCGCTCCGTTTCGGGGCTGCGAGCATGTGGCGGAGATCATCGTGGTCGTATCTTCCGCTGTGCTCTCTGATCCTCCCGCGTGGCTGACAGGGTGCGCCGACCGGCTCGTTGAGGGCGGGTCCTCGCGCAGGGAATCAGCGGGCCGGGGTGTGCGTGAGGCGGATCCCGGCTCGGACGTGATTCTCATTCATGACGCGGCGCGGCCGTTTGCCAGCCTGGAGTTGATTGAGAGAGTGGCCTGGGCGGCGCTCGGCGGGCCTGTGGTGCCAGTGCTTCCGGTGGCTGACACGATCAAGCGGGTATCGGACGACGGCGTTATCGAAGGCACGCAGCCCCGCGGGGAGCTGCGGCGAACCCAGACGCCACAGGGATTCCCGGGCGCCATGATTCGCAGGCTGCACAGCGATGCTGAAGACCGTGGCCTGGCGGCTCCCGACGACGCCTACCTGTGCGAACTGGCGGGTGAGTTGGTCGCCAGTGTGCCCGGTGAGGAGTTGAATCTCAAACTTACGACTGAAGCCGATTTCGAGTACGCCGAGTGGGTTGCCTCCCGCTTCAGCCCGGAAGGGGCCAATGACAGCGTTTGATGAATTCGCGCTTCCGGCTTCGGGGCCAGACGCCGCCGCGATCGACGAAGCTGTGGAGCTAGCCGTCCGCTGTCTCTCCGCCGAGGGCCTGCTGGCCCATCCTACGAGCACCGTGTTTGGTCTGGGGGGAGCGGTCCGTCCGAACGTGGAGGCAGAGATGTCGCGCCTTAAGGGCTACACGTCGCGGCGGCCGTACATCTGCCTGGTGGCGTCAGCCGAGCAGGCCGCATCGCTATTTCCGTCGGCCGTATGGAATGACTACGCGCAGCGCCTCGCGGCCCGTTTCTGGCCCGGTCCCCTGACGCTGGCGCTGGACGACGGGACGGATGAAGGGATCGCGCTGCGGGCGGAGGGGAATCGATTCATGCAGGTCCTGCTCGGCGTCTGGGGAGGGGGCGTTCTGTCTTCCAGTCTCAACCGGCGGGGCCAGCCGGTGCCTGCAACGCGAGACGCCGCCGCGGCCGCTCTGGCGGGTCTGCCAGCCTCCGAGTTCTCTGTAACGTTCATCTCAGAGCCGAAGCTACCGGGTCCGCCTGCCTCCTCGATCGTTTCGGTCCGGGGCGGCGTTGTTCGGTTGCTGCGCCTGGGAGCGGTGTCGGCGGAAGAAATTGGCGCTGCCCTGGGCCTCGATCCGCTGGGTCTCGGCGCTCCGGTGCGGACAGGGTGATGTACCGGGTGCTGTTCGTGTGCAGCGGTAACACGTGCCGCAGCCCCATGGCGGAGACGATCGCCCGCGCCGGCGCGCGGCGGCATGGCCTCGACTGGCTGCACGTAGAATCGGCCGGAACGATGGCGGCTGCCGGGTGTCCGGCCTCGGGCGGAGCGCTGGAAGAGGCTGAGCGGCGGGGATTCAGCGTGCAGCGGCATGTCTCGCGGCCTGTGACTCGGGAAATGATCGACGCTGCTGATTTCGTAGTGGGGATGTCCGTGTCACATCTGCTGGCGGTCATGGACCTCAGTCTCGACGCGCCCCTGGCTCTTGCCACTCACTTTCTCGACCCGGCGGATGAACGCCATGGCCGGGACGTGGATGATCCCATGGGAGGCGGAGCGGCCGAGTACGGGCACGCCTGGACCCTCCTGGAGGAGTGCGTCGAGGGCATGCTGGAGCAGATTCAGCGTGAACCTGCGGTAGACGCCGATCCCGAGGAAGCGGAAGAAGAGATCGAGTGAGGGCGCCAGGTCTCCCGTTCGCCGTGCTGGGCGATCCGGTGGCGCACTCGGTTTCGCCGCAGATGTATCGGGCCGCTTTTGCCGAGATGGGAATCGAGGCCCGCTACGATAGGCGAAGAGTAGGCGAGCCTGATCTTGCCGGGGCCATGAAGGCGCTGTGCAGTGAAGGAGGAGGTGGCAACGTCACGCTGCCTCACAAGCAGATGGCGGCCGGGCTGATAGACGCACCGACGGAAGCGGTAGTCCGATCCGGTGCCTGCAACTGTTTCTGGGCCGACGGGGCCGGAGGGATCGCGGGCGACAACACGGATGTGGAAGGCTTGCTTGCTGCGCTGGCGCGGCTGCCGGGCTTCGGCATGTCTGGCGCGCGGGTGCTCGTTCTGGGCGCGGGCGGAGCGGCCAGAGCCGCCGTGCTCGCCTGCGAGCGTGGCGCCGCGCAGAGCGTCTGGCTGCACAACCGCACCCGAAGCCGGGCCGAGAAACTTATGCAGGACTTTGGCACCGAAGGCTTACAACTGCGCCTGGCCGAGCTTGAGAAGCTAGGGGAGTTCGACCTCCTGATAAACGCCACCTCACTCGGCCTGCGCTCGGCTGACGAGCTGCCCCTGGATCTGTCGGGAGTAAGTGCGGGATTTGCTCTCGACCTCGTGTACGGAACTGGCGAGGAGGGGACGCCGTGGATTCGGCAGGCCCGCGCCAGGGGGATGATCGCGGCTGACGGTCTCACCATGCTTGTTCAGCAAGCGGTCCTCTCGGTGCGGTGCTGGTTTGGCCGCCAGGCGCCCGAGGCAAGCATGATGCGGGCGGCTCTCCAGGCGCTGGGCCGGCGGTGCCCCGACTGATTCGGAGGGCTGGCCGGCTCGGCGCCGGGCTGTTGACGGCGTTGCTGCCATCTCGCTGTGTGTGCTGCGCGGCGGCTTTGTCTCGGGACACCGCACCGGTGTGCGGTCCCTGCCGGTCCCGCGCGCGCAGGCTCAATCCGCCCCACTGTCAGCGCTGCCAGGTGACCCTTCGTCTCGATCTTCCGAGCATGGACGGCTGCGCCGCGTGCGCGGAATGGCCTGATTCTCTAGTAGCGGCCGCTGCCCCGTTCTACATGGAGGGCGTGGCGTCACGGGTGGTGCACGCGCTCAAGTATGAGGGGGCGACAGCCCTGACAGACTGGATGGCGGGGCAGATGGAGCCGTGCGCCCGGCGCCTGCTGGCCGGCCGCACCGCGCTGCTGGTTCCGATTCCGATGGCCCGGGCTCGTGTTCGAGAGCGGGGCTTCAACCAGGCGGCCCTGCTTGCTGACTCGCTGGCCACGATCGGAGGCTGGGGAACCGGCCACCTGCTTCAGCGCTTTCATACCCGGCGGGCTCAGGCGACCCTGAGCCGCGCTGAGCGCGCCGAAAACGTGGCTGGCAGCGTGAGCGTCGTCCCGTCGGCAGCCCGGCTCGCGCACCCGGCAGAGGGGCGCGAAACGCCATCGTCCGGATCACGCCTGCTGCTCGTGGATGACGTACTGACGACCGGCTCCACGGCCGGTGCCTGCGCCGCGGCGTTGGCGGCGGCCGGCTACGACTGCCTGGGTGTCGTAACCTTCGCCCGGGCCGTGCCCGAGTGAGGCTTGGGTTCTTCCGGCCTTCGGCATAGCTTGGCGGCGCGGGCGCTGACAGCTGCGCGAACGTACCCAAATCGAGTGAGGCGACAGATATGTCTGTGAAGATAGGAATCAACGGTTTCGGCCGAATCGGCAGGAATATTTTGAGAGCCGCTATGGCGCAGTCGGTTGACGACGTCGAGTTCGTCGCTGTCAACGACCTGACGAGCGACGATACGCTTGCCCACCTGTTCAAGTACGACTCCGTGCATGGCCGTTTTCCGGGGCAGGTGACAGCCGGAGACGGCTGGCTGGATATCGATGGCAAGCGAATTCAGGTCTTATCCGAACCGAATCCGGAGAAGCTTCCATGGGCCGAACTGGGAGTGGACATCGTACTCGAGGGCACGGGTCGCTTCCGGGCGCATGCGGACGCTTCCAAGCACCTGGCGGCTGGCGCCCGGAAGGTGATCGTCACCGCGCCTTCGGGTGACCCGGACGTAACCCTGGTCATGGGAGTCAACGCCGAGCAGTACGATCCAGGGGCGCATCACATCATTTCCAACGCCAGCTGCACGACGAACTGTGTGGCCCCCCTGGTGAAGGTCCTGGACGAGCAGTTCGGTTTCGAGAACGGACTCATGACCACGGTCCACAGCTTTACGAACGATCAGCGGATTCTAGACCTTCCGCACTCGGACCTGCGCCGGGCCAGGGCCGCGTCCGTGTCCATCATCCCGACCACGACGGGTGCGGCCAAGGCGACCGGAATCGTTTATCCCTCCGTTGCCGGCAAGATCGACGGGATGGCCATGCGAGTCCCCACGCCGGACGTATCGATCGTCGACCTGGTCGCCAACCTAGGTCGGGACACGACGGCGGAAGAGGTGAACGAGACGTTTCGAAGCCAGGCGGAAGGTCCGCTGGAGGGAGTGCTCGCCTACTCTGACGAGCCGCTCGTCTCCATCGATTATGTTGGCAACCCGGCGAGCTCGATCGTTGACGGACTGGCCACGGCCGTGATGGGCGGGACGCTCGTCAAGGTGATTTCCTGGTATGACAACGAATGGGGCTATTCGTCCCGCTGCGTCGACCTGGCTCGCTTTGTCGCTGAACGGCTGCCGGCGGGCGCATCGGTTTAGCGCCTTGAGAAGGCGGGTTCTCAGCGACCTCGCGCAGACCGATCTGCGAGGTCGCCGGGTCGTGATTCGGGTCGACTACAACGTGCCGTTGGACGAGGGACGGGTCACGGACCCTTCCCGCGTAACTGCCTCTCTGGACTCGCTAAAATATATCCTGGAGGCCGGCGGCCGTCCCGTCATCTTGTCTCACCTGGGACGCCCGCAGGCGGCAGTCAGACCTGAGATGTCACTCCGCGTAGTGGTGCCCCTGCTGGAAGAAGGTCTCGGCCGGCCGGTGCGCCTTCTCTCGCTTGAAGAGGCGGAGAGCGCAGCGAGTTCGGAGGCAGAAAGCTCGGAATCCGACGAGGCGGTGCTTCTGGTCGAGAATACCCGCTTCCTGGAAGGGGAGACGCGGGGCGACCCGGACTTGGCCAGGCGTTTCGCAAACCTTGGCGACGTCTTTGTGAACGATGCCTTCGGGACCCTTCACCGGGCCCACGCCTCCGTCGCCGGCGTGGCCGAGCTCATGAGTCCCGCGGTGGCCGGATTTCTCGTGGAGAGGGAACTGCGCGCCCTGTCGGCGCTTCGGGCCGAGCCCGAGTCTCCCTTCGTGGTAGTGTTCGGAGGAGCGAAAATCGGCGACAAGATCGCGCTAGTGGACGAACTGCTGGAGCGCTCGGACCGAGTCCTCGTGGGGGGCGCGATGGCGAACACGTTTCTGCGGGCCATGGGCCACTCCATGGGTGATTCGCTGGTCGAAGAGGATTCGGTTGAACTGGCGCGATCGTACCTGAGTGAAGGCTCCGCGCTCGATCTGCCGACTGATCTCATTGTGGCGCCGGGTCCGGGCCGGGCCGACGAAGCGATTGTGGTTCCGGTGGACAGCGTTCCGGATGGGATGGCCGCGCTGGATATCGGCCCGGAGACCCAGGAATCCTTTTCACGCAGGGTCCTGTCGGCCAGAACGCTGTTCTGGAACGGCCCCATGGGGTTGTTCGAGAGCCAGCCTTTTGCGGGCGGAACTATCGCCCTGGCGCGCGCTGCGGCCGAGGCGACCCGGGCCGGCGCCTTCACCGTGGTGGGCGGAGGAGACTCCGCCGCGGCGGTTCGCCAGGCCGGTCTGGATACGGCCGTCAGTCACGTTTCTACCGGCGGCGGAGCGGCCCTGGAGTTCTTGGCCCAGGGTACGCTGCCGGGCCTGGAATCCCTTGACGAGGCGAGTGCCTGATGACGCGTCCTTTACTGGCGGCGAATTGGAAGATGCACAAAGGTCCGGCGGAGGCGGCCTCGTTCGGAGCGGAGTTCGCCTCTCTCTACGCGCCGCGGGCGGACCGAACGGTCGTGCTGTTCCCGCCCGCGCTTTCGCTGGCCGCGCTCAAGGCATCCCTGGCTGACCGTGCCGACATCCGGATCGGCGTGCAGGACGTTCACCAGGAAGCGGAAGGTGCTCACACGGGATCTCTTTCGGCCGCAATGGCGGCTCAGGCAGGTGCCGGTTGGGTGCTGGCCGGACACTCCGAGCGGCGGCACGAGTTCGGCGACACTGACGAACAAGTCGCGAAAAAGGTGAGCCGGATCCTCGAGGCCGGCCTCAGGCCCATGCTCTGCGTGGGAGAGAAGCTGGAGGAACGGGAAGGCGGCCGACTCGAGGCCGTGCTGCGCCGCCAACTGGAGGCGGTGCTGAACGCGCTGACCCCGGCCGATGCCGGTGCCATCACCTATGCGTACGAACCGGTGTGGGCTATCGGAACGGGCCGGACGGCCTCGCCGGCCGACGCGGCCGAAGCGCACGCCATCCTTAGAACCATACTGGCTGAGACAACAGGCGCAGTCGCGGCGGCCCAGGCTACCGTGCTGTACGGCGGCAGCGTGAAGCCATCCAATATCGGTGAGCTTTTGTCGGCCGATGGAGTAGACGGCGGGCTCGTCGGGGGAGCGAGCCTGGATCCAGAATCGTTCGCCGCGATCTGTTCCGCCGGCCCGGGCGACACATAGGCCGCGCCGTTGACGAAAAAGGCGTTGACGAAAAACAGCAACATGCCTAGCTTAACAGACTGGGTGCGGGCTTCTTGGCCTGCACTCTTTTTCACGTGTGGATGAGGTAGAATGTTTAGTTTTCTGGTAATAACGATAACCGTTATGTCGATCCTGATGATCGTCGTCATCCTGATGCAGTCGGGAAAGGGAGGCGGCTTGGCCGCGACCTTCGGCGGGGCGTCGTCTTCGACTGATTCGTTCATCGGTGGCCGGCAGGCGGCCAACCTGCTTACGAAATCGACCTGGATCGGAGGGGGGCTGTTCCTGTTCCTGTCTCTGATTCTTTCGATCCTGTCCTCTCAGAGCTCACAGCCAGGCAGCTCGATCCTGCGCAGTGAGTTCGAAGCGGCTCCGGCCCCGTCGTCGCTGCTCGACACGGAGGGTGACGCGACGCCGCTGCTGATTCCGGGCGATGATGCGGATGGGGCAGCTGGGGCAGAAGCGGCGGACCCGGGCGCCGAGGAGACTCCGGCCGGAGAGTAGTCAGCCGGTAGCGGGCAGCGGATCGGGCCGGAACGGGCCCTTCGGCGGTAGGTCCAGAAAGTCCTCGTAGCGGCCGCGTTCGCGCTGCCCCTCCAGCCATTCCGCGAAGCCCGATCCCACCAGGCCCCTGGCCGCTCTTCCACTGGCCGCTGTGCTCGTGGCCAGATCGTTGGCGTATTCGTTCTTTACGTGCTCGGAATGCCCCCTGGTCCAGCGCCACTCGACCTGATGTCTCTGAGCCTCACGAAGCGCCTCGCGCCACAGATCCAGGTTCTCGATCTGGCCTCCTTTCCTCTTCCAGCCCCGCCGCACCCAGCCAGCAAGCCACTCCTTCATGCCGCGCACCAGATACTGACTATCTGACGTGAACACGACGGAGCAGGGGCGCTGCAGATGGCGCAGGCCGATTATGGCCGAGTAGAGAGCCATTCTGTTGTTCGTGGTGTCAGGCTCGAAGTAGGCGAAGTCTCTTCGGTGCCAGCCGCGCCGCTCGTCGAACCGTTCCACGAGACCGGCTGCCGCCCCGGGGCTCCTTTGATCCTGGAACTGGTTGCCGAGGCAGGATTCGTCGGCATAGATATATACGATCGGGTCGCTCATACTCTGTTTCTGATAGAAGAATGCGGCCTGCGGTCGCGGTCGAAAGAAAGGAATGTCAGGCTTGACCGATACGCAAGATGTGCCGGGTAAACTGGTACTGGAGGACGGGCGTTCATTCGAGGGTCGTCTGGTCGGGACGGGCGGCGCTGGAATAGGCGAAGTCGTCTTCACCACTGCCATGACAGGGTATCAGGAAGTGGTCACTGACCCGTCTTTCGCGGGCCAGGTCGTAGTGATGACCGCGCCCATGATGGGCAACTATGGGGTCTCGGACGCTGACCTACAGTCGGACAGTGCCTGGGTCGCTGGTTTCGTCGTGCGCGAGCTGAGCGGCGCGCCCGGAGACGGAGGCAACGCCGGGCTGCGCATGTATCTGGAATCCGAGTCTGTTCCGGTCCTGCACGGCTGTGATACTCGGGCCATCACCAGGCACATCCGTGACCAGGGTGCGATGCGGGCCGCCATCGTACCGAATTCCGCGTCCGAGGCAGAGGTTTCCGCCATGATCGCGGCCGAGCCACCCATGGCCGGGCGGGACCTGGCCTCGGCGGTGGGCACATCCGAGCCTTACACCGTCGCCGCGGTGCGAGAACCGGCTCTGGGACGCGTCGTGTGTCTGGACTACGGGGTGAAGAAACGGAGCCTGGAGCTGCTGGCCCAAGCTGGCTTCGAAGTCGAAGTCCTGCCCGCCGCCACGTCTCTCGCCGAGCTTCTGGCGACACAGCCGGATGGTGTATTCGTGTCTAGCGGTCCAGGCGACCCCCAAGCCGTTGAGGGAGCCGTGGAGCGGATTCTGGCCGCCTGCGAGAAGGGAGTGCCAGTGTTCGGTATCTGTCTGGGCTGCCAGCTCATCGCCAGGGCCTTCGGAGGGACGACCTACAAGCTTCCGTATGGTCACCGCGGGGGAAACCATCCCGTGCTGAGCAAAGAGAGCGGGGTCGTGGAGATCACCTCCCAAAACCACGGATTCGCCATATCGGGCCAGGACGAGAATGTGGCAGGGGCTCCGGAGCTGACCGTCACGCACGTCAACCTGAACGACGAGACGGTAGAGGGAGTCCGGCACCGCTCCAGGCCGGTGTTCGGTGTCCAGTATCATCCGGAGTCTGCTCCGGGCCCGCACGACAGTCGCTACCTGTTCCGGAAGTTCATCGACGCGATGGATGCAAATCGTGCGATGGCAAGCGATTGACAGATATCTCCGACCGCGGCTAGCTTAGTGTTAACCCTTTCGGAAGAGAGTTGAACGAACGTGGCCTGGAACCGCCGAAGTACCGTACTGGGGATCGTCCTCTTACTTGCAGTATCGGCGGCTGGCGTGGTGGTGGCGTTTCAACTCTGGCTGGGCGGATACATCCCCCTGGTTTCTGAAGGCCGCGTAGCGATCATCCCGATTCAGGGCATCATCGACTCTGACCGAGCAGTGCTCAGAACCCTCGACAGGTACAGGGACGACAGCTCGGTTCGGGCCTTCGTTCTCGAGATAAGCTCGCCCGGGGGTGGAGTAGGTCCGTCCCAGAGCATTTACAGCGAGCTGCGCAAGCTACGGGAAGAAGACAACCGCCCGCTTATCGCGTGGATAGGAAGCGTAGGTGCATCTGGCGGCTACTACGTCGCTCTTCCCGCCGACTCCATCTTCGCGCTGCCTGGATCCATTACGGGTTCGATCGGTGTTATCATGCAGTTCGCGAATGCCGAGGGATTACTGGACAAGGTGGGAATCGGTCTCGAAGTAGTGAAGAGCGGCCAGTTCAAGGACACGGGTTCGCCGGCACGGCCCCTGTCGGACGAAGAGCGCGAGATTCTGCAGGAGGTGATCCACGACACCTACGGTCAATTCGTGGACGCGATCACGGACAGCCGCGGAATGGAGCGAGAGGCTGTGCTGGAAGTCGCTGACGGCCGGATTCTGTCGGGAGAGCGAGCCATGAGCGTGGGACTCATTGATCGCCTCGGCACACTGCCGGACGCGATCGCGGCGGCCGGAGAAATGGCCGGCCTTGGTTCTGATCCGAAGACTTTGCGTCCCACGCAGCGCCGAGCCACGTGGATAGACCTCATCGGTCAAATCCCGGGACTGCGCTGGATGGAATTCCTTGGCAGGCTGGATGAGAGCGGAGCCCTGACTCCGAGCCTGCGGTATCAATGGCAGTAGGTAGCCTACTGGAAATGGAGTGAGTCATGACAAAGGCGGATCTAGTGGAGCAGGTCTACCAGGCCATCGGACCGGGTGTGACCAAGAAGGATTGCGGAGCCGTTATCGACGCCTTTCTGAATGCTACGAAGAAGGCGCTCGCGGACGGGAAGCACATCGAAATCAGAGGCTTCGGCACCTTCAAGGTGCGTAGCAGGCGGCCGCGAATGGCGCGTAATCCACGCACAGGAGCCGCCGTGACCGTGCCAGCGCGATCCGTTCCGGTATTCAAACCATCGAGGCTGTTCAAGTCTCAGGTAGACAGGCCCGCGGCGCCCGCGCCGCCCGCAGCCCCGGTGACGCCCGAGCCGCTGCACCGGCCTGAGCCGCCCCGCTTTTAGCACGGGGGAGCAGCGACAAAACGGGCGCAGCGGTCAGGAAGAGCCGCCGCGCATGTGAACAGCGACTCGACGCAGCCCCTCCTCGAGCGTGGATTCGTCCACGGCGAAGTTGAAACGCAGGTGCCCGGGAGTCCCGAACGGCTCACCGGGCACACACGCGACTCCCGCCTTGGTCAGTAATTCCTCAGCCAGCACGAGCGAGTCTCGTTGCTGGGTCGCCCGGCTGAAGAAGAAGATGGCGCCATCCGGGAGCCGGGTTTCCAGGCCCGCAACGCCTGACAGAAGGTCATGGCCCAGCTTCCGCCGCCTCGTCAGGACCTCCAGCGTGTCGGCCACACCTTCCTCGCGTTCGCTATCGGCTCGATACAGTTCGGCCGCCGCAAACTGAGACGGCGCCGCTGCGCCGGACGTAGTCTGGCTCTGGAGCGCGGACGCCTTGGCGATAAGTTTCTCGGGACCCACCGCGTAGCCGATTCGCCAGCCCGTCATGGAAAACGTTTTGGAGACTCCGTCGAACACGACCAGTCGTTCCGGACGGTCCGGCTGCGCCAGGACAGAGGGGGCTCCGCCGGGCACGTATGCCAGGCGCCGGTAAATTTCGTCAGATAGAACCCAGATTCCGTTCGCATCGGCCCAGTCGAGGATTTGCTTCAGGCTATCCGCATCCACCACAGCGCCGGAAGGATTGCTGGGCGAGTTGAGGAGAACCGCGCGGGTCGAGGCCGTCCGCGCTCCCTCCAGCTGGTCGGGATCCAGCCGAAAGCTGTCTTCCCAGCGAGTCGCCAGCGTAACCGGTGTGGCTCCAGACAGACGAACAGCCGGAAGATAGGTGGGCCAATACGGAGACGGAACGATGACCTCATCGCCGGGACCGAACAGGCAGTACAGTACGTTGAAAAGCGCCTGCTTGACCCCGGCGCTGACGAGAACGTTAGAGGCTGAGATACTGTCGCCTGCGGACTGTCGCTCGGCGTATCTGGCCACGCCCTCGCGTAGCGATGGTATGCCGGGCGTGGGGGGGTATCCGGTCTGCCCATCCTGGATAGCTTGCAGAGCGCCTCGCACGGCGGGCTCGGGCGTCGGAAACGAAGGCTCCCCGGCAGACAGATCGATGATCGAGAGTCCCTCTGTCGCCATCTGTCGGGCGCGAGCCTGCAGCGCCAGCGTAGGAGAGGGCTGCAGGAACTCGATATTAGGTGAAAAACGCACGCTGACTCCGGGCTCGTGGGTAATTGAAGGACCTCTGACGGTAGGATACCTTGATCGGCGAGCCGAGGAATCGCCGAATCTGCTGGAACCGCCGGGGAACGGCGGATCTTATGCCGTTGTTGGCGAAGGCGTCAAGCGGCTTCGCGAAGATTCTGAGCCACGTAAATAAGGCAGCGGAAATGATCAGTGAAGTAACCACGAAGTTGGAGCCGGCGGCCGTTCTGGACAGGGCAAGGCAGTTCTTCCTGGGGGCGGGGTCCATCCACGCGGCCTCGTTGTCCGAGGAAAGCGAATCGCACCTCACGTTTACGACTTTCCGCGATCGTCTGGCCATAGCCGCGTACCCGGATCCCGGCGGCCATGGGACGCGCGTGCGTGTCTCGACACTTAGACCGAACCAGGCGGTGGGGAAGCTGCTGGCCTTCGTGAGCTCCAACGGGACAGGGTCAGATCAATAACCGGCCAGGTGTAGCCGCGGCGACGGTCGAGGTGCGGGTGCTTCTGTTCGGTGTGTACCGCGAGTTCGCCGGCCAGGCCGAACTGGGCCTCGAACTGCCAGCTGGGAGTACGCTGGCGCATCTGGTCTCCGAGCTCAGGAGTCGTTCCGGGTTTGATAGGCTTCCGGACCGGCCGGCGGTCGCCAGAAATCTGACCTATGCCAGCCTGGACGAGCTTGTCGAAGCCGGGGACGAAGTGGCGCTGATCCCGCCCGTGGCCGGAGGCTAGAGGCCAGGTGCGAGAGCCTACGATCGTGGCCGAGATCACCGCTGAACCTTTGAATGGCGGGGAGCTGAGCGCGCGGCTGCGCAGCACCGAGGATGGAGCCGTCGTAGTGTTCGAAGGACGGGTGCGCGATTCCAACCAGGGACGGCCAGTAGTGCGGCTGCGCTACGAAGCGTACGCTGAAATGGCGGAGCGTGTGCTGACGGAAATTGCTTCGGAAGCGGGATCCCTGTACGAGGTAGGAGCTGTGGGTGCAGCCCATAGGACGGGCGCTCTGGAGCTGGGTGAGGCCAGCGTAGTCGTAGTAGCGGCTGCGGCCCACCGGGCGGCGGCCTACGATGCGTCGCGGTACGTAATCGAGGCTATCAAGCAGCGCCTCCCGATGTGGAAAGAGGAGCAGTACGCCGACGGCTCCACGGCCTGGCTCGGCGAACGGCCGGTAGAAGGAGAGGCACGGTGAGGGATCAGTTCGGGCGCTCCATCGAATATCTGCGCATCTCGGTTACCGACAAGTGTAACCTGCGCTGTTCCTACTGCATGCCGGTGGAAGGCCTGGACTGGATACCGAAGGTGGAGCTGCTTACCTACGAGGAGATCACTGACATCGTTGGCCAGATGGCGCGAATGGGTCTTCGCCGCGTCAGGCTTACGGGCGGAGAGCCGCTGGTCAGGCGAGATCTTCCTGATCTGGTAGGCATGCTGGCCGCCGTTCCGGGAATCGAGGACATCTCGCTCTCCACTAACGCTGTGCTGCTATCCGCACAGGCCAGGGAGCTGAAACAGGCCGGGGTCCAGCGCGTGAACATCAGCCTGGATACGCTGCGGCGCGAGCGCTTCGAACAGGTGGCGCGGCGTCCGGCCCGCTTCTTCGATGACACTATTCGAGGTATCGAGGCGGCTGAGGCGGTCGGGATGGAGCCTATCAAGCTCAACGTAGTGTTGCTGCGCGGCATCAACGATGACGAAGTGCCCGACATGGTCGAGCTCATTCGCGAACGGCCCTGGCATATCAGGCTCATCGAGCTCATGCCCGTGGCCGGCAATCTGCATCTGACAGGCAACTTCATGGGGGCGGACGAAATCCTGGACCGCCTCAGGCGCCACCAGGATCTCGAGCCCGTGGCCGGCCCGCTGGGCAACGGTCCAGCGTCGTATTTTCGCTGTACCGGTTCGCGCGGTTCGCTGGGTGTAATCACGCCCCTGTCTCAGCATTATTGTGACAGCTGCAATCGAATGCGGCTGACGGCGGACGGCAGACTGCGCACATGCCTGTTCGGTGCGCACGAGGTGGATCTCAAGCAGCCGCTGCGCACATCGGGCCAGATCACGGCGGCCGTACAAGAAGCTTTGGCCGGGAAACCGGCCAAACATGACCTCGAGACGGGTTCTACGTCGGGAAGCGGTGGTCTCGTCGCTCTGAGCCAAGTAGGCGGATAATGAGCCGATTCGGCGGACATATGGGGGGGAGATGACGTACGAGGCGAGACAGCGGTTCCAGGAGAAGCGGGAACAAGCGGAAGCTCTGCGGGAGCAACTGGCGCGCGGCGATGAAGACCGGCCGCTCACTTGCGCCCAGGGCCTGGACCTTCTGGGCCTAATCGATTTCGTGCTGCAGACGGCCAGTCCGGAGCGCTGGGACCAGGCTCTGGAGGTAGTGGCCGAAGAGGCCGCGCGGAGAGCCGATGCTCTCGCCTCCCGGCGGCAATAAGCGAACTCAAACAAGCAGGCTGATAGTGGAAAAGATCACGGTGGTCGGAGCGGGGCACGTGGGTGCTACGACCGCTCAGCGAATAGCGGAGCGAGAGTTGGCCAGACAGGTACTCCTGGTGGACATCCTGGAGGGTGTACCCCAGGGGAAGGCTCTGGACCAGTGGGAATCTGCCCCGGTGGAGGGCTTCGATACCCGGTTGATCGGGGCCCAGACGTATGAGGAAACGGCGGGGTCGGGCATCTATGTCGTGACTGCCGGCCTGGCCAGGAAGCCCGGGATGAGCCGCGACGATCTGGTTCAGAAGAACGCCGCGATCGTGGGTAGCATCGCGGGCGAGATTCAGAAGTACAGCCCCGAGTCGATCATCATCATGGTGACGAACCCGCTCGACGTAATGGCTCATGTGGCCATGCAGGTCACGGGTTTTCCGCGGCAGCGGATTATCGGGATGGCCGGCGTTCTGGACACGGCTCGCTTTCGCAGCTTCATCGCCCTGGAACTCGACGTCAGTGTGGAGGACGTGCAGGCGCTCGTTCTGGGAGGCCACGGCGACAGCATGGTCCCGGTCGTCAGCAGCGTCACCGTGGGCGGGATGGCGCTCACCGAGCTGCTCCCGGCGGAGCGCATCGAGGAGCTGGTGCAGCGCACCCGAAAGGGCGGGGGAGAGATCGTCGGCCTGCTCAAGACGGGTAGCGCATACTACGCGCCGTCGGCCGCCGCCGCGCAGATGTGCGAGTCCATCGCGCGGGACAAGCGGCGAATTCTGCCGTGCGCCGCGTGGTTGGAGGGCGAGTACGGGGAGCACGGATTGTTTCTCGGCGTCCCCTGCAAGCTCGGGCGCGGCGGACTCGAAAAAATCTACGAGATTCCGCTCACGGATTCCGAGGCGGAAGCGCTCGCGGCGTCGGCCGACGCCGTGCGAGAGACGATGGCTGTCCTCGCCTGAGGTTTCTCCCATGTGACCGTTCCCTCCCTGATCTCGTCTAGAGGCAGATCAACATGAGACGGTTGGCTGCGGGGGCCGGCCAAACTGGGAGGGATCCATGCAAAGGGAACTAAGGAACAGTCTTCTCGGACTGCTTCTCGTGGGCGGCCTGGCCGCCTGTAGCGAGAATCCGGTAGATCCGACCGCAGGTACGCCGGGCACGAATACGGGCGCCGTGGCCGAGCCTTCAATCGTGGCGCCGTTTGAAGTTCAGGTGGCGGCGGACGAAACGACCGCTGAGGTCGTGACAGAGGACGTCGCTCTGTCGTTGAGCAGCCCGACACAGGCCGCGCCATCCGAGGGCGCTGGGACTCCGTTTGCCGAGGCGCGGCTGAAGTTCGCCGCCGCCCGGGCGGCGTACAGGCTGGGAGATGAGGAAGCCGCCCGGGCGCTGGCCCTGGAGGCCCGGCTCATACTTGCGGCGGCCCTTATCGATCATCGCGGTGAAGAGGGTCTCGACGCTCTGTTCGCACGGGTCGAGCATCTCATCGATCGCATCCAGGAAGCGGACGACGAATTCGCACAGCTGGACAGACTCGAAGACAAGCTGGAAGAACTGGTCGAACAGGCGCGTGCGCTGCAGGCGGAAGGTGATCTCGTCGGCGCCGCCGAGCGGCTGCTGCTCGGGCTGCAGATCACGGACGTGGTTCGGCACCGCCACCGAGATTTCCGGCTGGAGCCAGCTACTGTGGCGCGGTTTTCCATAGCTCGGGCCGTGGAAGCGCTTGAACTGGCCCGCGGCCTTATCGGCGACGCTCCGACGTTCAAACAGGAGCGAGTGCTGTTCCACGTCGAAGAGCTGATCCGGCGGGCTGTGTTCGCCGCTGAGCACGAGGCGTATCGGCGAGCGGTCGTGCTGGCCCGCCGCGCTGAATCCAGGGCTCTTCTCGCGGTGCTCGAGTGCGAGCGTCCCAGTGAGGAAGACGTTCGGATCCTTCTGGATCTGGCGGACTCGCAGATCGCTGAGGCGGAGGCCGCCATCGGTGAAGACCCGACTCCCGCCCAACAGGCGATTCTAACCCGGGCCAGGCGTCTGAAGGCGGTGGGCCAGGAGCTGATCGCGAACGGTGTGTGGCGGGGGGTGGCGCTGTTCTGGCACTCGGCCGTAACCGCCGGAGTGCTGTTCTAGGAGCCGACGTAGGCGGGGTAGGGCCACTGGCTCTGCCCCGTTTCCGCTGCGCGGGCCTCACGTCACAGGCGAGGGTCCGCTACGTGATCGGCAACTCCGCGTCCAGGAGCGAGCGGGCAACGGTTACGGAGGGATTGTCCAGCAGGTCCAATGTCTGCGGCTCGTCCAGCGGAGTCCACTCTGAGTCCCACTGCACCAGCACCACCGGCCGCATCAGATTGCCCGGGTTGGTCGCAGTCACACGGGCGATTTCTCCCGTGCTGAGTTGGACGAAGCTGTCCAGTGGAAACGAGGAGATCTCGTTCACCAGAGCCGTCACGACTCGGGCCGAAAAATACTCGTCCTGCATTCCAGCAACCTGTTCCAACGCGTCAAACGCAGTATAGGGAGACCGGTAGGTGCGCGGATGGGAGAGCGCTTCGAAGACGTCGGCGATCCCGATGATCTCGGCCACGGGATCGATAGCGGACAGTGGAAGGCCGCGGGGATATCCCTGGCCGCGGGCACGCTCGTGTTCCTGGAGAATGGCGACCTGTAACCACTCGTACTTTGGTCCGGCCTCGGCTACGGCGGCCGCACCCAGTGCCGGATGCTGGTGCAGTTGCTCCATCTCCGCCTCTGAATAATGGCCCGCCTTACTGAGTAACTCTCGGGGTAGCTTGGCCATTCCAACATCATGCGCCAGACTGGCATGCATGATCTGCGCGGTGCTCGCCGGTCCGAGCGCCAGGCCGATCGAGATCTTCCCGGCGATGATGGCCACGTTGACGCTATGGGATTCCAAATCGTAAGGCTGGTGCGGCTCCAGTGCCTTCACCACGAGCGTATTATCGTGCAGAAGCTTGGTGTATAGCCTCTCCGCTATGGGTAGGCCCGCATCGAGGGGAAGCTCCTTGCCCCCGCGGCAGGCCGACAGCAGAGCTGCCACATAGTCCTTGGCCTCTTCGTAGATTCGGTCGGGCTCGAAGCGGGCCGGCCTGCGGGCGCGCACGGAACCGGCCGCCTGATCGCCGGCACGTGAACCACCGGGCCGGCTCCCGGCCAGGAGCTGCAGGCACAGGGCTTCCATGGCTGCGGGTGAGACCGGCGACGCTACATAGTACTGAAGCGAATCGCCCTGGCCGGAGGGCGCGCTGGCACCGGCCGGCAGCACCACGAGGAGCCGAGCGGAGGCTCTGGCGGCTCCGGAACCTGCCAGGTCAGCGGCAAAAGACTCGGCGCCGGTCTGGGCTCCGCCCTGATCAAACACCCAGAGCGCGGCGCCCGGATCGTCCGCCGCCAGGGCCGACCGGGCGTCCTCGAACAGGGCAAGCTCAGGGTCGATATTCGACAACACCGCCACCACGGCGGGATCTCGCCCCTCTGCCGCTCCCAAAACCGCGGCTATTCTCACTTGTGTGTCTGTCGCTGCCTTGTCCATTCGTACCTCGGCATGCCTCCGAAAAAGCGTTTTCGCCCGGAACCCTGCAAGATGTAGACTCGCCACGCGTGCGTCGAGTCCGCAGTTTGCCTCGCATGACTGGCATGACAAGAGCGGCGATGGTTCTCGGAGCGTTCGCGATGCTGACGGGTGTCGGTGCCGGGGCTTTCGGAGCCCACGCCCTGCGAGACGTCCTCGAGCCGGAATTCACGGCGGTGTACGACACCGGGGTGCGCTACCAACTGATTCACGGCCTGGCGCTTCTCTTCGTTTCGCTCGCCGCTGAGCGCCGTCCGGGACGCGTGTGGATTACCGTTACGTGGCTGTTCGGGCTTGGAATACTGCTGTTCTCCGGTAGTCTCTATGCCTTGAGCCTGACCGGCCTGCGTTCCCTGGGCGCCGTGACCCCCCTGGGCGGAGTGTGCTTCCTGGCTGGCTGGACTCTTGTGCTGCGCAGCGCTTGGAAAGGGCGGATTCCAGCCGCGAGCTCGCAGCCCGGCCAAAGCGGTTAGAGCCGGGGGGGTGTGACCCCTGTCTGTCCCTGATATTTGCCTTTGCGATCGGCGTAGCTGGTTTCGCACGCCTCATCGGACTCGAAGAAAATGACCTGGGCGATTCCTTCGTTGGCGTAAACCTTGGCAGGAAGCGGCGTTGTGTTGCTGATTTCCAGAGTTACAAAACCCTCCCATTCGGGTTCAAACGGCGTGACGTTGGTAATAATCCCACAGCGCGCATAGGTGGATTTTCCGACGCACAGCGTCAGCACGTTACGGGGGATACGAAAGTACTCCACCGAGCGCGCCAGCCCGAAGGAATTGGGAGGAATGATGCAGCACTCCCCCGTGTACTCGACAAACGAACGCTCGTCAAAAGCCTTCGGATCTACGACCGGGGATAGCGCGTTATGGAAAATTCTGAACTCGTCCGCCACGCGCATGTCATAGCCGTAGCTGCTGACCCCGTACGAAATACAGTCACCGCTAACCTGTCCTTCCGCGAAAGGCTCGATCATGCCCTGCTGGGCCATTTTGCGAATCCAGCGGTCGTTCTTGATGCTCATACGTCCCCTTGCCTTGTGTAGTCCTGCAGCCTGTCGATTTCCCGCCTTACCTCGAACGGAGCATCCAGGGGCAGACCGTGGCCGGCGCCCGGCACGAATCGAAGCGGCGCCCCAAGCCGCGCTGATAGCCGCCGGGTCTCCGCCGCCGTGATGCGCCGATCCTGACCGCCGGCCAGCACTCGCACCGGAATCGGGATCTCGCTCATCCAGTCCATCAGATCGCTCGGCCTCCAATCGCCCAGCACATCCAGTAAAGCCTCGACTCGCTCGCGCCTGGCGTAAGCAGCCGAAAAATCGTCCACCAGGCGGCGGCTCGGAATCCGGCCATTCCCCAGAACGCGCTTCTCGAGCACATACCGGGTCAGGGGGCGGCGAAGCAACTGTGCCAGCGGCACGACAATCGGACGCGCTACTCCCGCCGTCAAGACAGGCAGCAGGCTGGGCCGGGGAGTCCAGGGTGTAACCGGGCTGAGCAGGAGCAGCCCGCTGGGGCGATACCGTGTAGCGCCTTCCGCTCCGGCCAGCGCCAGGGCTAGCGCAGCCCCATATGAATGCCCGACGATCAAGGGGCGCTCGAGCCCGAGCATACGAATCATGGCCACCAGACGGCTGAGTTCGGCGCGCATGCTGTAGTCTTGTCCGGGTGGTGCGCGGGAGACTCCGCGTCCCGGCAGATCGGGCGCCACGATTCTGTAGCGGCCAGAAAGAAGCGAAATCACCGGCTCCCAGATGGCGCGGCTGGCCGTCAACCCGTGCAAAAGGAGGAGCGCTGGGCCCCTTCCGCTGACCAGCGTGCTGAACACGCCAGCTCCCGTGTCCAGTGAGAGAAGGCCTTCGTTTTCAGACCGTATCGCGCTGGCTGATTTCGGCTCTCGCTCCACTGGCGGCGCCTCGTCCGAAGCCGCCGATTCCTGGTCACGCAATAGTGCTCGCAAGTCCCTATCTATTAGGGTTTCTGGCCGCTTGACGCCCCATCCCGAAGCAGGCTATGTTCGGCGCCTCAAGTGAACAAATTCACAAGAC
>JBDLJJ010000007.1:0-48876 GCA_039714435.1 Gemmatimonadota bacterium
GGCTGGTCTGAACCTCCTCGGCGGCATCGAGTTCGGGGGTACCGTCCCGATTTTTGTCGAAGCTAAAGTGGAGGTTGAAGGTGGAGAGCAGTTCGTCGTCACAGGCGGGATCTTCTTCTAGAAGTCCTTTTGAAGCGTCTCAGGAGGTCCTCTACCCGGACAGCCTGAGTGGACGTCAGCGCTACGAGTTGATCACGTCGCTGATCGTGCCGCGACCGATCGGCTGGTTGTCGACGAGATCACTGGACGGCGTCAGAAATCTGGCGCCGTTCAGTTTTTTTGCGGCCCTCAGCGCCTCCCCCATGCTCGTAGGAGTGTCGATTGCCCACCGCGGTGGTCAGCCAAAGGACACGCTGCGGAACATCAGGGAGACTGGTTCGTTCTGCGCCAACGTCGTGACCGTGGCGCACCTGGAGTCGATGAACATGTCGGCCGCCGACGTGCTGCCCGCCGTGGACGAATTCGAGCATGCCGGATTGGCCTGGGCGGAAGCGGACAGTGTCGACGCGCCCTACGTAGCGGACTGCCCGGCCGTCCTCGAGTGCCGCCTGTTCAAGGAAGTGGACCTGAGCCCGGCTCCCACCGGTCTCGTGGTCGGTGAGGTGACCGCGCTGCGGGTGTCGAGTGCGCTTCCCCGCGTGCCGGGAACCGAGGCCATCGATACAGAGTCCCTTCAGCCGGTGGGCCGACTTTGGGGACGTGCTTACTCGCTGCCAGGCGAGATAGTCGAGCTGGGCCGGCCAGAGGCTTGACCGCTCACCCGGCACGAGCAATTGTGCGGGCCGATCCGAACTTAGCGCCGTAAACTTGGAGACCGGCACGATGAGTGATTGGGGCGGCGGACGGTTGTTCCTCGGCGGTGTGCTGGACCAAGACGGGCAGGGCACCGACGAACACCTGATCCAGGACGCGGACGATCTGACCACGCACGGGGTCATCGTAGGCATGACCGGGTCTGGCAAGACGGGACTCGGCGTCATACTGCTGGAAGAGGCTCTGCTGTCCGGCGTACCCACGCTGGTCATCGATCCCAAGGGCGACATGGGAAATCTCATGCTGCACTTTCCCCAACTCCGTCCTGACGATTTTCGCCCCTGGATCGATAGCGCCGAGGCCAAGCGGAAGGGAGTAAGCGAGGACGAATTAGCCGCAGCGACCGCACAGACCTGGAAGGAAGGTCTGGCTTCCTGGGGGATCGGGTCGGCACGAATGGAGGCCAGGGCGGACGCGGCCCAGGTTGCGCTGTACACTCCCGGTTCGACGGCCGGGATCCCACTGAACATCGTTGGTTCGCTTGCGGCGCCGACGGCCGAGTCGCTCGATCTGGCAGTCTTGCGTGACGAGATTCAGGACTTCGTGTCGAGCCTTCTCGTCCTGGCCGGCCTCGAATCTGATCCGCTGTCTAGTCCGGAGCACATTCTTCTCTCCAACCTCATCGAGCAGGCCTGGTCAGAGGGGCGAGACCTGAGCCTACCCGCTCTCATCGGGCTGGTACAGGGCCCACCTCTGCGCAAACTCGGTGTGTTCGAGCTCGACGTGTTCTTTCCCCCCAAGGACAGGACGAAGCTGGCCATGCGCCTGAACGGCCTGGTCGCGTCGCCGTCCTTCGCGGAGTGGCTGGAAGGTCCGCCTCTGGACATCCAGCAGCTCCTGTGGACTGACGACGGCCGGCCGAGAGCGTCTATCGTATCGATCGCGCATCTGTCCGAGCACGAGCAGCAGTTCGTCGTGACGCTGATCCTCTCCAAGCTCGTTACCTGGATGAGCCAGCAACCCGGTACGTCCGAGCTCAGAGCCCTCGTGTACATAGATGAGGTATTCGGTTTCGCGCCGCCCACGGCCGAGCCGCCGACCAAACGGCCCATTCTCACTCTGTACAAGAAGGCGCGTGCGCACGGCATCGGGATGGTGCTGTCCACCCAGAATCCGGTAGACCTCGATTACAAGATCATGTCGAACGCCGGGACCTGGATGATCGGCCGCCTGCAGACCGAGCGGGACAAGGCCCGGATACTGGAGGCCCTGCGCTCCGCCTCGGGTGACGTGGACGTAGATCGGTTCGACGCACTCATCGGAGGTCTGGGCAAGCGCCAATTCGTGCGGCACACGGCGAGGTCGGATAAGCCGGTCGTCTTCGGAACGCGCTGGGCCATGTCATATCTGCGAGGTCCGCTCACCCGGCATGATGTAGCGCGTCTTACAGCCGACGCGCCCGAGCGCGGCGTGCGCACCGCCGCCGCGGCGGCTACCGAGACAGAGCAGGAACCCGTCCCTGCGTTGGGGGACTTCGAGAGCACGGTCGCCCCGGCTGTCGCAAGCGGAGTACGCGTCCACTACATGCGCCCAGACGCCCCCTGGGCCCAGGGGGTCGGTGCGGTGAGCACTGGGAAGCGTTACCGGGCGGGTGTCGTGGCGCGCGTCCACCTCCTGTTCGATGACAGGCCGAGTGGTCTCGACCACCGGGAAGAGTGGGAGGCCGTGCTGTTTCCGATCGGCCGGCAGGCCCGGGCGTCCGATGCGCTGGCGGTGGACGTGGATGACCGCGACTTCACGGCGGACTCTCCCGCCGAAGCCGTGTACGAGTTCCCGGAGGCGCGGATAGATCAGGCCACGTTTTTCCGCAGGTTCAAGACCGAGCTGACAGACTACCTGTACCGCGAGCGGCGGATGGAAGTATTCCGAAACAGGAAGCTCAAGCTGTATTCGCGGGTCGGGGAAAAACGCCAGCAGTTCGAAGTGCGCTGTGCCGAGGCGGCGGAGGACCTGGCGGACGCGGACGCCGCCAAGCTTCAGGACCGTTTCGCGACTCGCCTGAAGCGTGCCCGTTCGCAGCTTGATAGAGCCGAGCAACGCGAGCGGGAGCTCGGGGTCGACGTCCAGCAGAGAGGCCAGCAGGAGTTGGTGGCAGGCGCCGGAGAGCTGCTTTCTTATTTTCTCGGTGGCCGCCGCCGAACGCGGGCGCTATCCGGAGTGGCGTCTCGGCGCTCGCAGACGAGGCGCACCAAGGAACGCCTGCGCAGCGCCGAAGAACGGGCCTCGGCCAAGGAAGCCGAAATAGAGGATCTGGAGGCCGATCTGGCGGATGAGCTGGACGAAATCTCAACTAAGTGGTCGGAGGCCGCGGGCGAGATCGAGGTGATCGATGTGGGACTGGAGAAGACGGACATTCAGGTGGAGGAAGTCTCCCTGGTGTGGATACCGGTCGGCTAAATTGTCCCGGGCCGTCACTATCGGATATACTGGACGTCCCCCCCAAACGAGTAACGGAGACGGCATATGTCTACACTATTCGAGGCCCTCGCCGGCCAGCTGGATCAAGACGGCGACGGCAGCATCGTGGACGACCTGGCAGGCGCAGGAAAGAGCCTGCTGGGGTCGTTCTTCCGCCGGCAATAGGCGCACACTCTCAGGGAGGATACGATGGGAATATTCAAATTCGTCAAGGACGCGGGCGCCAAGATCTTCAAGCGTGGCCCTTCTGAAGAGGACCAGCGCCAGGAGGGTCTGGACGAGATGGCCAAGGGCAACGCCCTGGTCAGAATGGTCCTGGATCTCGGGTTGGCGATCGAGGATCTCAGGGTCAGCTACGACAACGGCGTGGCCACGGTCAGCGGCACTACCGAGACGCAGGCTGATAAAGAAAAGGTCATTCTGGCCATCGGGAACTCACAGGGAGTCGCCGAAGTGGATGACCGGATTGAGGTCGTTACGCCGGAGCCCGAGGCTACCATGTACACGGTTGTTTCTGGCGACAGCTTGAGCAAGATCGCGCTGGCTCACTACGGCGACGCCATGAAGTACCCGATGATATTCGAGGCCAACCGGCCGATGCTGGAAGATCCCGATAAGATTTATCCAGGCCAGGTGCTCAGGATTCCGCCCCTCACGCCCGCGGTTTCCAGAGGCGTGGGTGGAGGAGACGGTGGTGGTTCCGGAGGCGGCGGGGGAATGTAGATGCGGGCTAGCTCTTACTCTTCCAGTCGGCCAGGGTGGCGTGCACGAACGTGCGCGCCCCTGGCGCCGACATTGTTGCTGGCCGCTCTTGTGGGAGGCTGTTCCGAGGGGGCGGCGCCCAGGCTGACGGCCGAGCAGACGGTGTCTCGGGTCAGCATGTTGGCAGACCGGTATACCGGGGCGTACTACACGGCCTTTCCGGAGGAGGCCTCCGAGATGGGATTCTCGGGTGCGCCGATTGATCGGGTCTCCAACCGCAGCCCCGCCGCCCGGGCGGAGTGGGCAGAGCAGACGGCGGCGTGGCTGACCGAGCTGGAGGCCCTGGACGCCGCTTTGCTGGACGATGCGCCGGAAGCCCTGGAGTACGCCTATCTGAAGGAACGGCTCATGTCCGAAGGAGACTGGCGCCGCCTGTGCCAGATGAGCCTGTGGAACGTCAGCCCCACATGGACGGGGTGGCAGAGCGGCCTGGCCCTTGCCTTCAGCGACCAGCCCGTCGGAACTGACGACTGGCGCGCTGCTACCGGGGCGCGGGCGCGAGACGTGGCCCGCTACCTCGATACCGAGATTGCCAATCTTCGTGAGGGACTCGAGAAGGGGTACTCGGCACCCGTAACCAATGTTGACGCTGTAATCGCCCAGGTCGAAGCCATGGCCAGCGCGGAGCCGCACGAGTCGCCCTTCTTCGATCCCGCCCTGCGCGATTCGACGCCTGAATTTCAGGCCTATCTGTCAGACATCGTCCAGGGTGAGATCACCCCTGCCATCATGAGGTATCGCGGTTTCCTGCGGGACGAGTACAGAGCGCAGGCCAGGACGGATATCGGCGTGTCCGCTAATCCGGCCGGAGCCGAGTGCTACCGTGCGGCTCTCAGGTATTACACGTCGCTGGACCTGACTCCGGAAGAGGTTCATGACACAGGTCTCGAGCAGATGGAGAGTATCCGGAGTCAATTGACGGAAATCGGGGCCCGCAGCTTCGGTGTCAGTGATCCCGGCGCGCTGCTTCGATTGGTGCAGGACGATCCTCTGTTCACGTTCGAATCCCGCCAGGCTATCGTCGCCTACGCCCAATCCGCGGTGGATCGGGCCCGCGCGGCGCTGCCCGGCTGGTTCGGTGTCGTTCCGGAAGTGGATGTAGTGATCCGGCCCTATCCAGAGTATCAGGAGCAGTCGGCTCCCGGCGGGTTCTACAGTGCGGGATCGGGGGACGGCCCGGGTACCTACTGGATCAACACGTACGATCCGGCCAGCCAGAGCAAGGCCGGCCTGGAGGCGACGGCATTCCATGAGACGTGGCCCGGCCATCACATGCAGTCGGCGGTGAACCAGGCTCTGGGCTCAGTGCCGGCGATCCTCAAGTATTTCTACAACGCGGGCTTCGATGAAGGCTGGGCTCTGTACACAGAGCGCCTGGCGGACGAGATGGGCCTCTACTCATCGGATGTAGACCGCATCGGGCTGCTCTCGAATGAAGCGCTGCGAGCCGCGCGCCTCGTCGTCGATCCTGGCATGCACGCTCTGGGCTGGACCCGGCAGCAGGCGATTGACTACCTACTCGAGAACACGGCCAGTTCGCCGCAAAGCGCAGCCTCGGAGATCGACCGGTACATCGCGGTGCCCGGCCAGGCCACCTCGTACATGACCGGAAGCCTGGAGATCAGGCGTCTTCGGGACGAGGCTGAACGGAGCCTGGGGGACGCGTTCGAAGTCTCAGCCTTCCACGATCAGGTGCTGTCAGACGGTTCTCTCGCGCTCACCATGCTGCGGGCGAAGATCGAGGCCTGGCTGGCTGCCGAAAAATCCGCCCGGGCGCAATAGCCCGGCCTCAGGTCTGAGCCGCGCCCTACAGGTTCAGGGCGACCCCCAGAGTAAAGACGGAGTCCAGTTTGTCGAGCGGGGTCGACACGGTGAAGCCGCTCGGCGTTCCAGCCGGAAACTCGAGCGACAGGGACTGAAGCGCGGGTTCGTTGTCCCACAGCAATTGGAGACTTGTCTTCAGCGCGAGCAGGTCGCTCATCTGCACGGCCAGAGCATTCAGCAGATCGAATCGTACATCCGAGGACGTGCTGAGGTTTTCGTCCAGCACCAGAGTGCTGCTGAAGGAAGTCGAAGGTGTCAGAACATGGCTCAGGTTCCAGCCGAACCGGAGCCCGCCAAACTTATCCACGACCTCCGCCTGAATCACGTCATCCTGAATGACGTATGTGGCACCGATGTCGATCTTGAACTGTGTGTCCTCGGTATCGACCACCTTGAGCCCGACTCCGCCCACGACGGTCCACCGGTTATCGACTCCGGCGAACGTGTTTCGATCCCAGCCGAGTCCGCTGAAGACGAAAACCAGCGGCGCGACCTGCCGTTCATATCTGGACCGGGCGAAATAACTTTCCGCCGTCAGCTCGGTAGTCGTTGTTTCTTCGACCGTGAAATCTGCGGTCGACGTACCCACGGCGATTATCATGCGGGTGGAAGCCTCAGAACGGATTGCGCCAGCGGCAAATATGAATGTGGACGGCCCTGACTTCAGCATCAGCTCGTCACTCAATCCCAGTGTTCGGGTAGTGGAGTTCCCGCCCGTCGCTACCCAGGTCAGTAGGGCGGTATTGCTCCAGGCCTTTTCACCATCGTCCTCGCCTTCCTGGGCCAGGGCCGGGACGGCTGGTACAGCGGCGACAGCGAGGACGGCGAGCGCAGCGATATTGGATAGGCGGACTTGTGCCTCGGACATCCGTAGCCTCTCTGTGTCAGGATTCGTTCAGGACGGCTTCGATCTGACGCTTCGCTTCGACGCGCCAGGTGACTGCATCGTCGAGATCCGCGGCCAGTGTTGTCAAGTGGTCCGCGGCGCGTCCCGGCGCGGAGGCGCTCGCCGCACGGGAGCGGCCCATGGCGGCCAGAGCCTCCAGGAGCTTCTGCACCAGCATGTCTCGGGTCTGCGAGGCTTGACTGAGGGCATCCGACCAGGTGCCCCCCGTGCCCCGCCCGCGCTGACTCTCCAGAATAGCCAGGTTCTCATCCAGGCTGGCCAGGTCCGCCGCCGCCTCGCAGGCATGATCAAGGAGGGCTTCCACCGGACCCTCCAGGTCTTCGGCCTGGGCTTCGGCCGAGTACAGCCCTCTCGCCATGCGAACGAAGTCGCCGAGCAAGCGGCGAGCGGGACCATCTGGTAAGGAGAGAAGAGTCTGACGAGCACGCTGTTCGGATCGGGCCGGGAGGGTGGACCCTCCGCCGGATCGGAACAGTGAGTTTCGCTGCCGTCTGAAAGCGAATCGCACCATCGCCACGCCGAAAGCGGGAGTGACCAACAGCATTACCGGGGCGACCTGGAGCCCGGCCAGCATGCCCAGCCCTATGACAAGTCCAAAAACAGCTCCGAACGCAGGTGTGACGCGGCCTCCGAGGCGGGCTGGATGCGCGATCCGAACGGAGAGTCCCTCCTGCCGAAGTCGCCGGGCCGCCCGCTCGGCCACATCCGCGGGAACGCGTGCGACGGGAAGCTCGCCCCGGGCTGCCGCTTCAATCTCGGTATCCAGTCGAAGCCCGTCCACGAGATCTCGCAGAGTCTCCTCCGCGTCGATTTTCTCTCGCCGGCTGTGAGGCCGTTCCACGAAAAGCAGGCGCTTCCCGGCGCCCATGCCACCGGGCCGGCCGGATCCGGAGCCCGCCTCCCCGGCGCACTCAGGGCACAGGCCCAGGTTGAGGAGGTCGGTTCCCCCGCACAGCAGGCAGCGCCCGGACACAGAACGGCGGCCCGCGCGGCCCTCCAGGCCGCCGTAGCTCAGTGCCGCGCCTGTGGCGGTTCCGCCGCCCAGTCCTTCGTTCAGCGCGTCGAGCAGAGCTCCGGCCGTGGGGTACCTGAGGCCGGGATCCGTGCGTGTCAGGCCGGCCACCACATCATCCAACCAGGCCGGCACGTCTGACTGAACGGAGCGTGGGCGATGTCCGCCCGGGGCAGGCGTCGGGGGCAGGTGGGGGGACGAGCGTGGAGGCAGATCCCCCGTCAGGGCGAAGTACGTCAGCATGCCGAGCGCGTATAGATCCGAGCGAGCGTCGCCTCTGTGACCCGCCATCACCTCTGGGGCAGTGTAGGCGATGGTGCCCACGAGTCCGCCGGTTCGCGTCACCGTCTCCATGTCCGTGATCCGCGCCGAGCCGAAGTCCGTCAACTGAGCCCGGCCGTCAGATCCGAGCAGGACGTTCTGCGGTTTGACGTCCCTGTGCAGCACGCCTCGTGCGTGTGCGTCGCTCAGGCCGCCGGCTACGTCGCGCACAACTTCCGCCACCCTGGTCGGAGCGAGAACCCCACGCTCACGCACTCTCTCAGCCAGGTTCGGACCCTCCACGAACTCCATTACGAGGAAGCTGTGGCCTTCGGACTCGAGGAATTCGTGCAGCGTAACGATGCTCGGGTGGCTGAGCCCGCGCGCGGCAACAGCCTCTCTGCGCATACGCTCGCGCGCCATTTCAGCCACGGCGGGGGGAGGAACGAGGAGCTTGATCGCCACGTCGGATTCCAGAGTCAGATCGAACGCGCGATACACCACCGAGTAGCCTCCCCGGCCGATCTCCGCATCGATTCGGTAGCGCTGCGCCAGAAGGGATCCGAGCGCCAGATATCCGGTCCTGACCGGCTCCCCAGGCGGCCCGGACGCGCGGGTCACTCTATTTCGCGAAGCACGGCCAGGGCATTGGACCGCCAGCCATCATCAGCGGCGTATTCGTCCAGGAAAGCCTTGAGGTGCGGCGCGGCGCGATCGTGCTCTCCGAGCATGTAGCGAGCCATCCCAGCGTGATAGAGGGCCATGTAATGATTGGGCCAGAATTCGACCACCAACTCCATTAAAGGCCCTGCAGACAGGTCGTCTCCGGCATCAGCGATGGAGTGGCCGGCGCCGAACACTATCCCAGCTGCTCGCCAGCGGTCACCGGGGTCGACCTCGAGGATGATATTTCTCGCTCGCTCGATCTTGCCGGCCAGCGCATAACAGGCGGCGCTGTAGCCGTTGCCCTCGAGCGAAGCGGGAGGAGGATTCCACTGGTGCCGCGTCTGAACTTCCACCGGATTACAGTACGGCTTCATAGCCTGAAACCACTCGGCCGCGACTCCACCCGCGGGCGTAGCGTCGCCGCCTCCCGGATGAATGTACCGGACCGGCGCTTGCGATCCGCCGCGGAGCAGCACGAATCCGCTCAGGGCCGCATAGATGCCGCCAAGAATAATGAGCTTTCTCACAGAGCACCTCTCGAAACTCGCTATGCCGGCAGCCGGCCACCTAAGCCGTCCGGCTCGTCCTGCCTGAATCTACTACGTACGACGTTAGTACAGGGTTTCCTTGCACAGGATCCGTCTTTGACGCCGCCGGTCCCGTCTGGATACTGTTGCAGCACCCTAACTCTCGCCCCGGAGCAGACGCTGATCACTGTGTATCGCCACATGCAAATCTTCGGCCACGCAGTCCATCGATGATGGTGGCGGCGCGCAGATCGACACGGCTTGTGGCGACCGCGGTGGCCACGATTCTGGCGCTCGCCGCCTGCGGCGGGCCGGACGACGACAGCCCCGATGAGCTGGCTGACAGCCGAGTCGAGCGTGCTGCCCAGGATTCGCACGTCTCTCTAGTCGACGAGCTCTACGTAGATCCGGCCGATTATGACTTCGCCTCCAATCCCGACCTGCTGGACAGGGTGGTGGGGTCGGCGCACGGATACTTCCGCTTCATCAACATTCCGTTCAGCCAGGCCGTGTGTGGGCGCTGGGCGGCCGAGTGGGCCGACAGCGCCTCGATTGCCCACACCCTGCGCTTGAACCTGCATGGCGACGCTCACATCGAGCAGTATGCGGTGACAGAACTGGGCCGGGGCCTGACCGATTTTGATGACTCTTCGACGGGCCCGGCCGCGCTGGACGCGCTGCGCTTCGGTGTTTCGCTTCTGCTGGCCAGCCGCGCCAACGGCTTTGAGGAGAAGGCCGACGAGAGTCTGAACGCGTTCGCGGCCGGGTATCGAGCCGCTCTCGAGGACCCCGACGCCGAAGCGCCTGAGCCACAGATCGCGCGGCGCAAGGCGGCTTCGTTTCAGCCGGACCGCGAGGCGTATTTCGAATTCGTGTCGTCTCAGATGGAGCCCATGCCTGAGGCTGAACGGGACCGGCTGCTGCAGTCGATGCAGGCTTATGTCGAGCGCATCAGGATGGAAGACCCAGACCTGCGGGACGAATTTTTCGATGTTGTTGGAACCGGCGGACTGAAGCTGGGAATTGGTAGCGCGCTTGACCGTAAGTACCTGGTACGGGTGAAAGGCGACACCGATGATCCCATGGATGACGAGGTGCTGGAGATCAAGGAAGTGCGCAGCCTGGCGGGAATCGACTGCATCGAGGCGTCGGAGGACGATCCGTTCAGGGTACTCCTGAGTCAGGCCAGGATAGCCTACCGCCCGTTCGATCACCTCGGCTACATGCGGCTGGACGGCCGAAATTTCTGGGTCCACGCGTGGGTTCAGAACTACGACGAAATAGAGATAGAGGAGTCTTTCGAGTCCCCCGAAGAACTGGCAGAGGTGGCCTACGACGCTGGAATCCAGTTAGGGCGTGGCCATCACAAGATGATCGCCGCACCGTTCGACGCTCAGCTCAAGCAGGCTCAACTCGAGTTCCTGGACACGCATTCCGGTGAGGTGGCGGCGGCAGCGCGGGAACTGGCGGACGCGGTTGTAGAAGCGTGGCGGAGATTTCGGGAGGCGGTGGTGGCGGCCGACACGTCAGGCCGCGGCTAGTCCTTCAGGCCGCCGACTCTGCTCCTATCGGAACAGTGAACCAGAAACGGGCGCCCGCACCCGGACTGCTCTCCACTCCAATCCTTCCTCCGTGCGCCTCGACGACATGTCTGGCGATGGCCAGACCCAGACCTGACCCCAGGGCGCGGGCGTGGGAGCGAGGCTGATAGTACTTGTCGAAGATGTGCTCCATCTCGTCAGCCGGAATGCCCTCACCCGTATCCTGTACTTCGATGCGCAGCTCAGCGGCTGAGCCCAGCGCCTTTATCCCGATGCGCCCCCCGGCGGTCGTGAACTTGAAAGCGTTGGACAGCAGGTTGCCCAGTACTTCGTTTCGCAGCCGATCCACATCTCCCAGGACAGCGTCGGGAGCGGTGGGCTCCACGTCGGTGATCAGCTCGATCTGCTGTTGCCGCGCCAGAGCCTCGAATGAGCTCCGTACTCCTGATAGAAGGTCGTCCACCGACACCCGCTCAGGCTGCAGGTCGAACGCTCCCGCCTCGAATCGACTCAGATTCAGAAGCTGGTTGACGTGCCCGGTCAGTATGTTGACCTGATCTCCCACTGTGGCGAGGGCTCCCAGCTGCTCGCTCTTCAGTTCGCCGTACACACCCTCCTGAAGGATTTCGACGTTGCCGCCGATAACGTTCAGCGGAGTCTTGAGTTCGTGGCTGGCCATGCTCACGAACTCGGCCCGTACGCGCTGGAATTCGGCGAGCTGCGCCGTCATCATTCGAAATGACCGGCTCAGGCCGCCCAGCTCGTCAGCCCGATCGTAGGGAAGATCGGCCGGAGCCTGAAACTCACCCTGGGCCACCCGCGCCATTCCTCTTTGCAGGCGGCCGAGCGGATCTGTAAGCGAGTGCGTTATTCGCAGCCCGATCAAGCCCGCTATGAGTATCGACAGCGCCACAACCATCACTATCCCCTGACCGGCCCGGCTGGCGATGACCTGCGCCCGTCCCGCCGACGCTGACGTCGCTCGGTCTATAGACTCGGCTATGGGTTCCAGGGCCTTTATGGTTCCAGCGAGCCGCGGCTTCACACCCTCGAAGTACTCCGTGGCCTGCATTTCCCGGCCCGATTCCATGAGTTCTTCGATCCGCCCCGTGGCCTCACCCAGCCACGAGATTTCGGCCATCACGAATGCCACTTCGTCCTCATACCCAGCCTCGTTAAGAGTGCTGACGTCCGCCACGGCCTGATCCAGCGCCTCACGCATGCCGGCGCGGAAAGTGGGGTCAGGAACGATGATGTAACGGCGCTGGACCTGGTCGAAGCGCGTCAGGCTGGCCTGGAGACTGCCGATGGCCATCGTGGCCGCCGCCTGACGATCGCGAAGATCTACGGCAATATTGCGAAGTTCGGTCAGGCGGCCGAGACCGACGAGAGCCGGGAGAATGAGAATGATGCCCATGGTGCCCAGCGACGCGATCAGTCTGGTGCGAACGGTCATGGGCGCAGGGTCCTTCTGACACGTTCCAATTCGTCCTCCAGTTCGGCCACTTTCGAGCGCAGCTTGGCCCGGTCCCGCTCGAGGCGGCGCAGTCGCCCCGGCACCGTCGAGCCTTCGAATGACGGAAGCTCGCCCAGTGTGGCCGTCTCCGAATCCGCCCCCTCCGCGTCGCACTGCAACTGAACCTCGGCCGGAAGGTGGCGCGGACCGCCCGAGCGGGCCGCGAGGCGTACCCGCTCATCCAGCAACGAGGCCGGATAGTCGTCGGGGCGTGCCAGGAATCCGAGCCCGCGGCCCGGTATCCACTGGTCGCCGTTGAGCCAGCTTCCTCCCACTCCGACTCCGAAGGCGTCAGTACCGTCCGTGTCATGACGGGACAGCGAAGGCACACTGCCTCCCATTTCCAGGGCCAGGACATAGACGCCCTCGGCGATGGGACTCGTCCAGGGGAATATGGCGGACAGGGCCAGGTATGTGGCCGCGAGTTCGGCGGCCAGATTCGGGTTGCGGTTGTCGTTGCGCCCGTCCAGTTGCATCACCGACATGAGTAGTAGCGCCTGCCGGCCCAGAGGGGAGTCTCCACACACTTCCCGTACCTCTACAAGGCTCTCCGTAGCGGCAACCAGATCTCCCTGGTCCGCCAGCGCGAGTCCGCCGTCAAAGCGTTCGGCTGGCCGCGCCCCGGCGCTCGGATCGAGTCCGGAGCCTGATGTGCCCATGCAGCCGGTCGTGAGCCAAGCGACTCCCGCCACAGTCACCAGCAAACGCCTGTTCAACTCGCCACCCTGGCGCCCGCGCCCTGCACTTCGAAAAAGGCCTGCACCACCCGCGCGTCGAACTTCGAACCCCTGAGACTCGCGATTTCCGCCTCCGCTTCTTCGCGGGTCCACGCGCCTTTGTACGGCCGCTCGTGAGTGAGCGAGTCGTATACGTCAGCCACCGATACGATGCGTGCTTCGAGCGGGATATGGGTACTGACCAGACCGTTCGGATATCCGGTGCCGTCCCAACACTCGTGGTGCGACAAAGCGATCGATGCGGCCAGCATGAGCAGGGGATTCCTGCTGCCGGAGAGAATCTCGTGACCGATGACCGTGTGCGTCTTTATCGTCTCCCACTCGTCAGGCGTGAGCCTGCCTGGCTTCAGAAGGATGGCGTGCTCGATGCCGATCTTGCCCACATCGTGGAGCGGAGCCGCCTGCCGAATAAGCTCGACTCGGGCGAAATCGAGGCCGAGCTGCTCGGCTATTGCCGCAGACAGGTTGCCGACGCGCTTCGTATGTTCGCCCGTTTCGAAGTCGTGATACTCGGCCGCTGTGGCCAGTCGGTCCAGAATCTCCAGCCGCGCCGCCTCCAGCTCTGCGGTGCGCTCCTGCACGATGGCCTCGAGTCCGCCCATCTGCCGTTCGAGAGCCTTATAGAGAAGACGGTTCTCGATCAGGTTAGCCGTCCTGAGACGCAACTCCGACGGACTCAGCGGCTTGGTGAGAAAGTCTCGCGCGCCGCTGGACAGAGCCTGCTGCTTCGCCTCCCGGCTGCCGTCGGAGGTAAGGACGAGAATCGGAAGGAATTGATCCGGGAACTCAGCCCTGATTTGCCGGATCACCTCGAAGCCATCCAGATGCGGCATCTTGAGATCCAGAATGAGAATATCTGGCTGCCTGGCACGGCAAAGTGCAAGAACTTCGCGCGGGTCCGTGAGCCCCATGAGATCCGTGAAACCAGCCGGCTCCAGGACGCTATGCACCAGCTCCACGTTCGCCGGCTCGTCATCAACGACGAGAATGCGGGCACCCCTAACTTCTTCTAAAGTTGGACGATAGATCACGGCGCCTGTCTTTTTCGCACTGTACCTGGACCGTCCCGAAGCGCGCGGACGACTCGCGAGTTAGTGGCCAGAATGTCCCTGCTGAGGCGGATTTTCCTGGATCCAGGGCCCGAACACTGGAAGATTCGCGCCACCGCACCCCGTTGCGCGAATCCCCGTATTGGTCTCGATTAGGGAGGTGCTATACGCGTTCGTAGTTACCGTCCTGGCTGCCGTGGCGGCAGCCAACATCGGACTGGCCTGGTGGCTGGGTGTGCGCCGTGTATCCGGTCTGTTACTCTCCTCCGTACTGGGTGGAGGGATTCCCGGAGCATGGCTGTTTTCCGCCTCGTCAGCGCTGGGAACGGGAGCCGCCGGCAGTGTCCAGCGTGTACTCGCCGGTGCCTCAGTCGGCGCTTCCGTCGGACTCCTGGTCGGGGCTGCCGTGCTGTGGCTGGGCCAGCGCCTGGCCCGCTAGTCAGTAGCTTCGGTGCCGGCGGCTGACTCCTCCTTCCAGACGTTGTTACCGCGGTCCGTGTAGATCAGCAGTCTTCCGTACCCCGCGCTCCCTCTCCCCCCAAACAATCCGTATACTGTTCGCCATGACCCGACAGATGATTATCGACACGGACACGGCCTCCGATGACGCGGTAGCCCTGCTAATGGCTCTTCGCTGGCCCGATGTCGAGGTAAGAGCGATCACGACCGTGGCCGGAAACGTGCCCCTGGAGCAGGGAACTCGAAACGCTCTATACACGGTGGAGCTGTGCGGTTCGGACGTGCCCGTGTACAAGGGAGCAGCCCGCCCGCTGAAGAGGGAACTGGTGGTGGCGGAGTATTTCCACGGCAGGGACGGACTCGGTGACCAGGGCTATCCGCCACCCGGCCGCGGCCCGGCCGAAGGCGACGCTGTAGACGTGCTCATCGATACGATTCGCGAGAACCACGGCCTTATTCTGGTCACGCTGGGGCCGTTGACGAACGTGGCTCTGGCGCTGGAGCGCGAACCCGACATCGTCGGTTCGGTGGGCAGGTGCGTCGTTATGGGTGGGGCGGCGTGCACGGTCGGAAATGTGAGCCCGGCGGCCGAATACAACATGTGGGTGGATCCGGATGCGGCACAGGCCGTGTTTACGTCCGGGATGCCCGTGGAGATGGTAGGCTGGGAGCTGTGCCGGGGAGCGGCGAACTTTACTGATATCGAGATGGAATCGATCCGGTCGTTCGGGACCGAACTGGCCCGATTCGCCATCGATTGCAACGAGACGGCCATCGAGGCTAACCGGAACCTGCTTGGCGACCCCGGCCTTTCCCTACCGGACCCGGTGGCCATGGGTATCGCGCTCGATCCCGCCCTCTGTGTGCGCAGCTCTCGCCACCACGTCCAGGTTGAGACGGCCAGCGACTTGACACGAGGCATGACCGTCGTGGATCAACTGGGTGTGTCTGGAGAGGCCACCAACAGTGCGGCGTGGAGCGATTTGGCTGCGAGTCTGCCCAATGTCACAGTCTGCTGGGAGCTGGACGTGCCGGCCTGGAAGCACATGCTGACCGGGATTCTCGAGCGCGGATGACGGGTCCAGCCCGGCGTTCGAAGATCGTGGTAGTGGGCAGTTCCAACACGGATTTCGTCGTACGCGTACCTGATATACCCTCTCCCGGGGAGACGGTTCTGGGCTCGACCTTCGCCACGGTGGCGGGCGGCAAGGGCGCAAACCAGGCGGTAGCGGCGGCGCGGCTCGGCGCCGCGGTGACATTCGTGGCCCGGGTAGGATCGGACGCCTGGGGTGACGCAGCGCTCCAGGCCTGTGCCGCCGAGGGAATCAACACGGAGTACATGGTGCGCGACCCAGAGACGCCGTCGGGCGTCGCACTCATTGCTGTGGACGACCGCGGCGAGAACGCGATCGCTGTGGCGACCGGGGCGAACGGGCGTCTGAGCAGCGCCGACGTGGAAGCGGCATTACCCGCGATCCGTGAGGCTGACGTGCTTGTTCTCCAACTGGAGACGCCGCTCGACGCCGTCACCCGCGCGGCCGAGTTGGGGGCAAGCGAAGGCGCCCGGGTGATTCTGAATCCGGCTCCCGCCAGCGGTCCGCTGGACGGGGAGCTCCTGCGTTCCGTGAGCGTACTGACCCCGAATCTGGGTGAGGCCGCGGTCCTCTCGGGGCGTCCGCCAGGCGGGTCCGAGGAAGCGCGGAGCGCGGCCAGGCACCTGCGGGCCCACGGCGCCGCCAACGTGCTCATAACTATGGGCGAAAGAGGAGTGCTGCTGGAGGGAGAGGAGGCCTCGGGCGAGATCGAGGCGCCATCCGTCCAGGCCACCGACACGACCGCGGCCGGCGACGCCTTCACGGGCGCTCTGGCGGTCGCGCTCGGCGAGGGCAGGGCCCTCCTCGACGCGGCGCGCTTCGCGGTGCAGGCGGCGGCGGTCAGCGTTACACGGCCGGGTGCGCAGCCATCGCTCCCTACACGAGAGGATGTGCCCGATGGTACGTGACGCCGGCCCCTCAGGCCCGCCTCCGCACCTCCACACACGCGCCGTCCATGCGGGCGGATATCCTGACGCGGCTACGGGCGCGATCTCCCCGCCCATCCAGCTGTCTACCACCTTTGAGCACGGACCTGAGGCGGAAATCCCGGGGGGATTCCTCTACATCCGGGACGGAAACCCGGCTGACAGCCGGCTCGAAGAGGCGATCGCGGACCTGGAGAGCGGTGCCGAAGCTTGCGTGTTCGCGTCCGGAATGGCGGCTACCGCGGCTGCCATCCAAACGCTGCCTGAGCACGCGCATGTAGTAATGCATGCCGATCTGTACGGCGGTGTCCACTCCCTGGCCCGGGAGTTCATGCCTGGCTGGGGAATGTCCGCCACCATCGCCGACCTGCGGGACCCGGAAGCGATCCAGTCAGCGATGACGCCGCAGACCAGGGCGGTCTGGATCGAGACTCCCAGTAACCCGCTTGTCGAGATTCTGGACATCCGGAAGCTGGCCAGGATCGCTCACGAGGCGGGAGCGGAACTGATCGTGGACAACACGTTCGCGACGCCGATTCTTCAGCGTCCGCTGGAGTTGGGGGCCGACATCGTGATGCACTCGACCACTAAGTTTATGGGCGGCCACAGTGATGTGCAGGGAGGGGCCCTCGTGTTCGCCGAGGCTGGTGGCCGCGCCGATTCGGTGCGGCGGGCGCGGCAGCTCGTCGGCGGTGTGGCGTCTCCGTTCAATTCCTGGCTCGTGCTGCGAGGCCTGAGGACGCTGGCCTGCCGGGTCGAGCGACAGTCGGCCAACGCTTTCGTCATCGCCAGTGCGCTGGATAGTCATGCCTCGGTAGGAATCGTTCACTATCCGGGCCTGGAAGCGCACCCTGGCCACGAGGTCGCTGCGCGGCAGATGTCCGCTTTTGGCGGCGTGCTCTCGGTCGAGCTGGCTGACGGCCGACAGGCGGCCTTGAGCACGGCTTCCAATCTCCGGTTGATCAAGAACGCCACCAGTCTGGGAGGGGTGGAAACGCTGCTGGAGCACAGGGCCTCCGTCCAGGGGCCGCACACGGCTGTTCCTCAGAACCTGCTACGTATTTCGGTCGGACTCGAGCACCCGGATGATCTTTTGGCGGATTTGCGGCAGGCGCTCGATCGAGAATAGCTTTGCCACGCGGGGTGGGGCGGTGTAGGTCACATTTCTCTTTAAGGAAGTGGGTCCATGCTCAAAGAATTTAAAGAGTTCGCTGCCAAAGGAAGTATGCTCGACATGGCGGTCGGCATCATCATCGGGGCCGCTTTCGCGACAGTGATAGGATCGCTCGTGGCGGACATTCTGCTGCCCCCTATTGGAATGGCGCTGGGCGGCGTGGACTTCACAGGGCTCTACGTCATGCTCCAGGCCGGTGATCCGGCCGGTCCGTACGCCACCCTGGCGGCGGCTCAGGAGGCGGGTGCGGTGACGCTCAACTGGGGCCTGTTCGTGAACTCGATCATTACTTTTCTGATCATCGCTTTCTCTGTGTTCATGGTGATAAAGAGCTTCAACAATATGAAGCGCGAGGAAGAGGCTGCCGAAGCGGCTCCAGCCGAGCCGCCTGCCAGCGAAGTTCTGCTGGGAGAAATTCGGGATTTGCTCAGAGCCAAAGGCTAAGGAATAGCGGCCACGGGCTGATCGATCTGGAACACGCGCGTGTCTCCAGGCCCGGAGAATACCGGCTTGAGTAACCCGGGCCTGGAGTCCTCCAAGTCCTGTACCTGTCGGTCCAGGAACTCCATCTGCTGAAAACAGGACGCTGGCCGAAGTATCAAATAGGTGGCGCGGCTCGATTCCATAATAGAGACAAGCTCGCTCGAGGGGCCCAGCGGTTCACGGCCTGGATCGAAGTTGTAGTAGAGCGTGACCGGGTTGGCGCTGAAGGCGCGCGCGGCTCTGCGGCCGGTATAAAGGTGAAGCGCAGGGTCGAGGTTGCCCAGAAGGATCGCGTCGGCAGGCGTGTTCTGCCTGAGCCAGGCGTGCAGTGCCTCGCTGTCGCTCCAGTTCTCGATGCAGCGGGCGGCGGGAAAAAGGTTGTCTCTGTCGGCCAGGAGAGCACGGATATTAATGAGAGTCCCGACGCTGGCGGCGGTTATCGCCGCGGCCGCCCCTACCGCCACCAGCTTCCTCCACAGCAGGGTGTTAGCGGGAAGCCCCAGGGCGGCTCGAATTCCGTCCCAGCCCCACAGCAGGATGAGTGGATACAGAACGACCAGAAATCGAGCTGGCGGCCAGGGCCACAGCCACAGGACCCCCAGGTAGAGAGCGGCGAACAAGTGCTCGATGCGCACGCCGCTGCGCACCGATCTCCAGAACCCGAGTCCGATCAGCCCAGCCGCGACAAGCGCGAGCACGAGAGATGGGCGGCCGGCATAACCCACCAGGGCGCCCGGAGACGACAGAAAGTAGAAAGCATTGTATCCGAGAATCCGGAATTTTTCGGCCAGTGAGAAATTCGTCAGCACGTTCCAGTTGCCGTACGTGGAACTGAAGTAGTAGCCAGCCCAATCCGGGACCGCCGCGTGCTGCGTAGCGGACCAGACGAACCACGGGATGGCGAGCGCGGCGACCGCCAGGCCGTATCGCAGGGCCCCTGGACGCCATACGCGGAAGAGCTGGATCAGCACCGCCAAGGGCAGCACCAGACCCAGGCTGCGGGTGTAAATGGCCGCCGCTGTGAGTGCTATGGCCGCCGCGAGCGGTCCGGCTCCGCGCCCGCCCGCCTCGATTCTTCGGACAGCAAGAAAAGTCCCCCACACCAGGACAGCGAACAACGTCTCGGAAAGAATACTGGTGGAGACAAACAGCACCCAGGGAGAGGCGAGAGCCAGAACCACCACAGCGCCGGCCGTAACCGGCCCGCGCTCCGCACCTCGAACCCAGCGGTAGACAGCCGTCATCCAGAGGAGGGCGGCGAGCAGCGGCACCAGCCTCAGTAGCGGCAGATTGGCGGGAAAGTCAGGTGATAGTCTCCAGCCCACAGAAAGCAGGGCCGGGAACATCGGCGGGTACTTGATCTGCGGTACTGCCTCGGGGAGGCTTGTTATCGAGTACCCGTTTCCCTCGGCGAGCGCCCGCGCGGTAACTAGATAAACGCCATCATCATGATACAGCCCGGCGGATTCTACCCGAATAGCGGGAAGGTAGAAGAACGAAAACAGTGAGAGAGCGCTGGCCAGCAGCAGCAGGCTCCCCAGTCGGCCCCTCAAGGATAGAACCAAAGCCTGAGGGCCATGATCACGACGACCACCATGACAACGCGCTTGATCCAGGAGTGCCCCCGAAGCACGGTGAGATGGACTCCTATTTGGCCGCCTACTCCGGTGCCCAGCCCAAGGGCAAAGCCCATGGACCAGTCCACCTTGCCGGCCAGAGCGAAGATAGCCAGCGCAACGGGGGTCAGCGTCAGCACGACCAGCACTTTCAGAGCGTTCCCGCTGACCAGATTGAGTCCGGCCCACGTGGTGGCGGCCAGGATTACGAAACCCACACCCGCCTGTATGAAGCCAGCCCAGACTCCGATTCCGAAAAAGGCCAGGACGAAGGCCGCTCTCCGGGAGCGGCTCATGGCGGGAAGCTTGTCGGCCAGCGATCTGTGGCCGAGAGGGTCCCAGATCGTCCACAGAGAAACCGCGATCATGATGACGGCCAGGATTCGCTGGAACGAGCGGTCTCCGATCTGAACCGCCAGCCAGGTTCCCAGTAGCGCGCCTGCCACCGCAGGCGCCGCGGCGAGCAGGAGCCATGTTTTCTGAGTGAATCCGCGCCGGGTGAAGTTCCACACGGCGCCCGAATTCTGTATCAGCAGACCTACTCTGTTCGTCCCGTTCGCGACTGTAGGGGGAAGGCCGAGGAAAATGAGAGCCGGAAGGGTGAGAAATGATCCGCCGCCGGCCACAACGTTCAGAGCCGCGGCGATCACGCCGACGACGAACAGAACCAGAATTTGTAGCCAGCCGTCCGCCATGCAGTGAGCGCCTTTCGCGTTCAAATCTTAGAGACCAGTAACCTGCCGGTTCCAGAGGGGGGCAGCCAGACCCGCCGGCACTAAGCGCTTTCTTCCCCTCAGGCGTTGTGTCAGTCGGGCGTGCCGGGAACTTGACCGCCGTCTCCGACTGGCCGAGATTGTGCGTTTCGCAGTCGGGGGGCTTGGGTGGCCGCGGGGAACCGCAGAGCTGTGTTTCCGTACGGACTCCATACAACTGACGTGCCTGTGACTGTTCCTGCAGATCGAGGTGGAAGATGAAGAAGGTTTTAACGTTCGCTTTAGCGGTCCTCGTGGCGGCTTGGACGGCGGCGCCGGCCGCCGCGCAAACATACCGAAGTGGCTTCAGCGCCGATCAGGCCATGACCGGCTTCGCAAGCTCGGTAGCGTTAGGCGGCGGCCAGCTGTTCGTTGGCGAGTCCGGCAATCAGACCACGTCCGGAATCGTGTACGTCTATGACAAGGGCGAGGACGGTGTCTGGACCGAAACGGCCCAACTCACCGCCACGGACGGACAAGACGCCGACCAGCTCGGCGCCGCTGTTTCGGCCGGAGACGGCAGAGTTCTGGCCACGGCGAGAGCCACCGCGGACGGATTGGGCGCAGCGTATGTGTTCGAGCGTGACGCGTCGGGCGTTTGGCGGCAGGCCGCGCGGCTCGTAGGCGACGACGTCGCCGAGGGTGACAGCTACGGGATCGCGGCCGCACTCAGTGGCGATCGGGCTATCGTAGGAGCCTTCACGCAGAACGATACGACGGGCGCCGCTTACGTGTTTCGGCGCACGAGCGAAGGCGCCTGGATCCAGGAGGCCAAGCTGGTTGGGAGCGAAGCCAAGGGCCGCTTCGGGGTCACCCTGGCCCTGGACGGCGACTACGCCATGGTAGCCGCCACCCGCGAAGATGAAGCTAAGGGCGCCGTGCATGTGTTCCAGCGCGGTGACGAAGGCTGGACGGAGACGGCGTCTCTCGTTGCGACTGGCATCGACAAGGGTAACCGGTTCGGTTCCTCGATCATCATGCACGGCGAAGAGGCTTTTATAGGGTCGCCCCGTTTTGACAACTTCATCGGGGCTGTGTTCGCCTACTCGCGAGATGAAGAGGGGACTTACCAGCAGCAGGCTCGTCTCAATCCGTTTGACGCGCCGACGGGCCAGACTCGATTCGGCACTTCGATCGGCTACAACGGCAGTGAGATCTGGGTCGGCGCGATCGGCGTGTCAGGCTTCGAGGGCGCCGTTTATCGCATGCATCGGGCCGAGGACGGTTCTATTTCCGGGGCCGTGAAGCTGGCGCAGTCGGACGGCAGCGGAGCCGACCTGTTCGCGGCCAACCTCGCGCTCGGAGATGACGTGGCGCTCGTAAGCGTGCCGCGCGATGACTACGGCGAGGGCACAGCGGTCGTGTACGCCAAGGGCGACGACGGACATTGGTCGGAGGCCGGAAAGATCTTCAGCCAGTCGGCGGCGGGAATGGAAACGGTTGCTGGCGGGCAGATCGACTGCACCGAAGGCGAAGCGGGAATGTTCCCCTGCCAAGAAGTGGACATGGTCTCGTTCATGCCCGTACAGGAGCTGGGCGGTGGGCGCGGTGTGCGTACGAACGATATCTGGGGCTGGACGGACGAAGAGACCGGCAAGGAGTACGCGCTGGTCGGGCGCGTTGACGGCACGTCCTTCGTGGACGTCAGCGATCCGTACAATCCGAGGTTTGTCGGCAACCTGAGCAAGACAGAGGGTTCGCCCGGTAGCACATGGCGCGATATCAAGGTCTATGAGGATCACGCCTTCATCGTGGCCGACGGCGCGGGCCAGCACGGCGTGCAGATTTTCGATCTCGAGCAGCTTCGGGACGTGACCGAGCCGATGGATTTTGAGGCCACGGCCATGTATGACGACATCGGGAGCGCTCACAACATCGTGATCAACGAAGAGTCAGGCTACGCCTACGCTGTAGGCACCAACTCAGGTGGCGAGACCTGCGGTGGCGGTCTGCACATGATCAACATTCAGGATCCGCTGCAGCCCACGTTCGCCGGCTGCTTCGCGGACGCGGCTACCGGCCGTTCCAAGACCGGGTACTCGCATGACGCGCAGTGCGTGATGTACCAGGGTCCTGATGCTGACTACGTCGGCCGGGAAATCTGCCTCGGATCGAACGAGACCGCTCTGAGTATCGCCGATGTCACGGACAAGGGTAGCCCGGTGGCCGTTTCGATGGCCACGTACCCCAACGTCGGCTATTCCCACCAGGGATGGCTGACCGAGGATCACCGCTACTTCTACATGAACGACGAGCTGGACGAGCTCCAGGGCAAGGTGGAAGGCACCAGGACCCTGGTGTGGGACTTGGCCGACCTCGACGATCCGATCCTGGTCAAGGAACACATGTCGGACAACCCGAGCATCGATCACAACCTGTACATCAAGGGTAACCTGATGTACCAGTCGAACTACGTGAGCGGTCTGCGGGTGCTGGATATCAGCAATCCTGAGGAGCCCGTGCAGGTGGGATACTTCGACACGGTCCCGTTTGGGGACGACTCGCCTCGTTTCGATGGGTCGTGGAGTAACTATCCGTTCTTCGAGAGCGGTATCATCATTGTGACGAGCGGCCAGGAAGGCCTGTTCGTTCTCAAGAAGAAGGACGCGCGACTCGTTCCGTAGCGTCCACAGCGTGATAACTTCAGGGCCCCGGTGCGGCGTACTCCGTGCCGGGGCCCGTCACGATTACGTCACAGTTTGAAGAGCAGAGTAGAGAAGATGAATCTGAGAGTATTGAGACCGTTTGCTTTCTCCGGGTTGATGCTTGTGGCTGCCTGCGCCAGCGCGAGCGCCGGTTCGGTCGCCACCAGTCCGTCCAGCGCGGCGGCCCAGGAGCCAGCCGGGCCGATGCCCGACTCGCCGGCGCCGTGGCTGTATGTGGCGAATCAGGTGTCGGCTACCGTGTCGGTCATCGATATGGAGGCGGACAGTGTGATCGCGACCGTGGATCTCCAGGCGCTCGGGTTCACGAGCAACGCCAAGCCGCACCACGTGGCGGTCGAGCCCGACGGCTCCTATTGGTATGTGTCCCTCATCGGTGACAGCCGCGTACTGAAATTCTCCCGCGACAACGAGCTGGTAGGGCAGGCGGAGTTTACCGCGCCCGGGATGTTGGTCATCGACCCGGGCAGCGATCGGCTGTTTGTGGGACGATCGATGATGGCCGTAAATCCGCCGCAGCGGATCGGGCGCATCGACCGTACCAGTATGACGATCGAAGAAGTAGATGTGTTTTTCGCCCGGCCCCATGCCCTGGCCGTGGCATACGAAGGAGCGACGGTGTACTCGGCCAGTCTGGCCCAGAACAGCATCGCCACCCTCGATGTGGAGTCAGAGGACGTCGAACTCTCCCAGGTTGAAGGCCCTCCACATACCCTGGTTCAGTTTGCGGTCTCTCCCGACGGCCGCTGGCTTGTCGCCGGCGGTGAACTGACTTCCAGGATGCTCGTGTTCGCGATCGGAGACGATCCGGTACCCGAGTTCCGCATTGCTATCGAAGTGGGTCCGGCCCCTTGGCACCCGATGTTCTCGCCAGATGGCGCTACCCTGTGGTTCGGAAACCGGCTGGCCAACACGGTCACGGTAGTGGACACGCAGACGTGGACGGTCGCCTCCGTGATTGAGGGCGATGGACTGGCCGAGCCGCACGGGATAGCCATGTCGCCCGATGGAGCCAAGGTGTACGTGTCCAGCCGCAACCTGAAGGGTGAGTATGTTCCGGAGGGTGCCGGCGCGGGAGCGGAGCAGAACGGCACAGTGGTCGTAATCGATGCCGTCACGCGCCAGATCGAGAAAGTGATACAGGTCGGGCGGTACGCCGCGGGTCTTGGCGCCGCCGCACGGCCTCAGTCCTAGATGCGGCCGCGACTACGTGGCGCCGGCGGAGCGGCGTTCGCCGCAGCCGTGGCGGCCGTTCTGTCTGGCTGCGCGGCCACCACGGCGCAGGCACCGAGCGTATCCGATTCGGGCCTCAGGCGTTCTTCCGAGCTCGCGCTCACGCGTGACGTGCATGCCATCACAGTGGCGGACGAGACCGGAACGGCCTACCCCTTCGCCTGGCTGGGCGGCCTCAATCTGCCCAGGCCCCAGGCCGTGGACATCGATGGGGACGGCGATCTGGACCTGTTCGCCCAGGAGGCGTCGGATCAGCTCATGTTCTTCGAGAACATCGGCTCGCCCGAGGGCGGCGGGCTGCAGTGGCGCACGGACAGCTTTCAGAATCTTTCCGTCGGCGAATGGTACCGGTTCGCTGACATGGATGGTGACGGTGACCTAGACCTGCTCGCCGAGCAGCCGTTCAGCTTCGTCCGCTACTACCGAAACGAGGGCACGTCCCAGGAGCCTCGCTTCGCTCTGGCAACCGATACCCTGCGGGATGTGGCCGGCCAGCCCATTTTTTCAGACCGGCAGAATATCCCTAACGTTACGGATATCGACTGTGACGGCCTCCTGGATCTGTTCATCGGCAGGCTCACCGGAACTGTTTCCCGGTATGAGGAGGTCAACCGGGACGCAGACGAGATCCCCCGCTTTCGGCTAGTCACTGAACGATTTCAGAACATCGAAATCGTGGCTCAGATCGGAAGCCTCCATGGGGCCAACACGCTGGCCCTGGAGGACATCGATGATGACGGCGACATGGATATCTTTTGGGGTGACTTCTTCGAGCCCGGCCTGCTTCTTCTGGAGAACGGCGGCAGCTGCCAGAGCCCGGCATTCGATGGCCAGCCTCAGAAATTTCCGCCCAACGATCCACTGAGCACAAGCGGCTACAACGCTCCGTCGTTCGGGGATGCGGATGGCGACGGCGATCTGGATATGCTCGTTGGAGTGCTGGGAGGGGCCTTCAATCCCAACCTGACGACGGTAGACAATCTGCTCGTCTTCGAGCAAACGGAGCCGGGCGTGTTCGAGCAGACAACGGGCCAACTCCTCCGCAGCCTGGACGTCGGCAGTGAAAGCGCGCCGGTGCTGACAGACCTGGATGGTGACGGAGACCTTGATCTTCTAGTGTCGAACAAGATCGATCCGGGCAACCTGGAGAGCGGTTTCATCTACCATTTTGAGAATATCGGCAGCGCGGGCACGCCGTCATTCCGTCTACTGGGTAAGCTGGCCCCGTTCGAAGGGTCGTTTCACCCGGTGCCCGCGTTCGGCGACCTGGACGGCGACGGCGACCTGGACGCGATGGTGGGCAGCTGGCGTAAAGGTGTTCGCTTCTACCGCAACGCGGGTACGGCGGCAGCTGCGGAGTTCGTTCTGGATTCCGCTCTCAGCGTGGAGCTTACGAGGGGCTCCAACTCGGTTCCGGCCCTGGCCGACATCGACGGCGATGGCGACCTGGATCTGTTCGCGGGCGAATCTTCGGGCGACCTCAATTTCTGGCGCAATACTGGCGCGCCCGAGGCTCCGCAGTTCACCCTGGAGTCAGACAAGTACGAAGGAATGGACGCGGGCAGAAGAAGCTTTCCGGCGCTCGTCGACCTGGACGGTGACGGTGACCTGGACCTCGCCCTGGGCAGCGAAAAGAGCGGTATTGTCTACTACCGAAACGACGGGGATGAGAATACGCCGGTTTGGGTGCGGGACGAGTCGTTCGCCCCGGCGGTGCCCAGTTTCGCGGCCCCCGCCTTCGCTGACATCGATGCGGACGGAGACCTGGATTTCCTGAGCGGCGGGATCGGTGGCGGCGTGATGTTCTGGCGAAACGGTACCAACTAGGGCGGGGCGGGGTCGGGCAGGGCAGGTAGAAGAGGGGCTAGCCGCCCGTAGAAGCAGTCTCTTCCCGCCGTTCGAGCAGCTTGCCGTACACAAAGCCGATCTGCGTAGCCTCTTCCTGACCAGTCAGTTCAGGCTGGTAGACCACAAACCATCCGTTGGAGCCTGGTTCGACCCGAACGCTGTCACCCGGTGCCAGCTTACCTACGATCTCGCTGGCCGTATTGGCCGCCGCCCTGATTCGCGAGGTGGTGCGCGCGTAGCGAATCTCGCCCCAGGGTTCTGGCTTATCGAGGCCCGGCAGGGCGCCAAAAATCGGCAGAACCTCCGGCGCCGCCATGCCCAGCATGACCGTGCCGAACGCGGCCACGAAAAAGAACAGCAGGATCAGCGGAAGGTCTCCGCGGCGGCGTCCCCGTGGAGCCTGTGTATTTCCAGCGGCGGATCTCTGCGCTGCCGACGGCACGCCGGCACTATCACAGTCGCCGCAGTAGCGGCGTCCTCGAAGCGCATCTTTTCCGCAAAGTGGGCATGGCGTCTTAGCCAGCGACGTATCCTCCGTCAGATTCTGAAAGGCGCAATTCTCTTACATCTGGCGCTCAAACTGTGCAGAAGACGTGCCGCGGCGAAGCCTGTACTAGCCGTCCATGTCATGGATGTGCTAACCGTAGCAATTAACAATGGTTAGCGTTGATAGCCTGGCGGAATATCTAGACGCGGGCGGTGAAGCATGACCTGCAGGACGCCGAAAATCGCCATAAATATTTCACGGAACACCTGCTCGAACGCGATTCGGCTACAGATTCTGCCCGGCTCCGTGGCGTACGGTCCTTCCGTGGACCATGTACACGACATCCTCTCCGATATTGGTGGCCAGGTCAGCTATTCGCTCGATGTTTCTCGCGATCAGGAGCACCTGAAGACAGGCGGAAATATCATGCTCAGGCATGTGTGTCAGCATGATGCGGAATATGGAATCTTCCAGCGCGTCTACTCTGTCGTCCCGGGCACCGAGCTCGTTGGCTGTCTCGGCATCCAGCCGCACGAAAGCGTCCAGCGCATCGCGCAGCATCTCGCGAGCCAGGTGCCCCATTTCTTCCAGTTCGGGAGGGATAGGAGGGTTGGACCCAGCCGAGCGAAGCCGCCGAATGCAGCCAGCGATATTACCGGCGTGGTCCCCGACCCGTTCCAGATCGCTGTTTATCTTGAGTATGGCAACCAGGACACGAAGGTCCGTAGCCATGGGCTGATGTAGAGCCAACAGTTCGATACACGATTCCTCGACCTCTACCTCGGTCGCATCAACGTCCGCATCGTCCCCCAGGATGTCATCCGGAGTTTCATCCGACTTGCCGAGCGCCAGAGCAACAGCACGCTCGACCAGTCCTTCGACATCGTAGGACATGGCGAGGAGCTTCTGCTTGAGCTCATCCAGCTGCTCATGAAAACGCTGTGTCATCTATAGCTATCCATTGTTCGAACGCAGCGGTATCAGCCGAACCGGCCAGTAACGTATTGCTCGGTACGCTCTTGTATGGGATTGGTAAAGATCTGATCTGTTTCGCCATACTCGATGAGTTCGCCTACATAGAGGAACGCCGTGCGATCGCTCACGCGGGCTGCCTGCTGCATGTTGTGCGTCACGATTACGATCGTGTAATCCTCGCGCAGCTTGCGGATCAGGTCTTCGATGCGGACGGTTGCCAGAGGGTCAAGGGCGCTGGCTGGTTCGTCCATCAGCAGCACCTCGGGTTCGACCGCCAGCGCACGAGCGATACACAGTCGCTGTTGCTGGCCGCCCGACAGGCTGAGCGCGCTCTTGCCGAGCCGGTCCTTCACCTCATCCCACAGAGCCGCTTGGCGCAGCGACTCCTCGACCCGCTCACTCAGATCTCCCCGAAATCCGTTGACCTTCAGGCCAAAGGCTACGTTGTCGTAGATAGACTTGGGGAACGGATTGGGCTTCTGGAACACCATACCGATACGGCGCCGCACGTCTACCGGATCCAGAGACGGGTCATACAGGTCCTGGTCACCGAACAGCACCTGTCCCGTGACCAGGGCTGCCGGGATGAGGTCGTTCATGCGATTGAAGCAGCGCAGCAGTGTACTCTTTCCGCAGCCGGACGGGCCGATAAACGCTACCACCTGATTTCGCGGGATAGCTAGAGAAACGGAGCGCACCGCGTGAGCGTCGCCGTAGTGGACGCTGAGATCCCGCGTCTCGAGAGCCATCTCAGTGCCAGCAAGAGTATCAGTCATCTATAGTCGCTTGCGCAGTCTCTGCCGTAAGAAAATGGCGGTGCCGTTCATAAGGAAAAGGGACGCCAGCAGTACGATGATGGCGGCGGCGGCCAGTTCATGAAAGTCGGCCTTGGGCTGCGCCGCCCAGTTAAAAACCTGGATCGGCAAAACCGTGAACGGGGACAGAGGGCTCGTGGGCGGAAAGGCAATGAAAGTCAGCGCGCCGATCATGATCAGCGGCGCAGTTTCCCCGATAGCGCGGGACAGGGCCAGGATCGTACCGGTCAGGATGCCGGGGAGGGCCACCGGAACCACTTGGTGCCGAATCGTTTGCCAGCGGGTCGCCCCCAGGCCGTAGGAGGCTTCGCGCAGCGACCTCGGCACGGCTCGGATGGCCTCCTGCGAGGAGATAATGACGATCGGGAGTACGAGAAGGGCCAGGGTCAGGGCGCCCGCGATGACGCTGCGGCCGAAACCGAGAAACCTGACAAAAACGGCGAGTCCCAGGATTCCGTACACGACCGAGGGCACCCCGGCCAGATTGGCGATGTTGGTCTGAATGAGCCGGGTAAGCCAGGAGCGCGGCGCGTACTCCTCCAGGTAGATGGCGGAACCGACTCCGAGCGGAAGAACGAAGGCCGCGGTGAGGCCCATGATCCACAGCGTGCCCAGAATCGCTGACCGGACACCGGCTCGCTCAGGAAACCGAGACGGATACCTGGTCAGAAAGTCGAGCGAGAGCCACTTGACGCCGTCCGTAGTGACGTCAATGAGCAGCACGGCCAGAAAGCCGAGGCTCAAGAACGCCGCCGCGGCGCACGCGGCCTTGAATATTTTCCCCGTTCGGCGCCGCGCCTGCGCCCGCGTGTCGAACCCCGGGCTCATTCGTACTCCTCTCTGAATCGAGCCGTGATCCTCTGGCTGACCAGATTCATTCCGAGCGTGATAACGAAGAGTACGAGTCCCACCGCGAAGATGGTCTTGTATTCGAGGGAGCCGTGCGGAGTCTCGCCCAGACTGACCTGGACGATGTATGCGGTCATCGTCTGGATGCTCTCCAGAAAACTGATGGTCATCTGCGGTGTCGCGCCCGCGGCCAGTGTGACGGCCATCGTCTCTCCGATAGCCCTGGAGATGGCCAGAATGAACGCCGCTGCGATGCCGGAAAAGGCCGACGGGATAACTACCCTGGTCGTGACCTCGAATGGCGTCGCCCCGAGACCGTAGGCAGCCTCGCGCAGGGCCCGTGGCACCGCGCCGAGGGCATCATCGGAAAGAGACGACACCATGGGGATAGTCATGATACCTACAACGATGGCGGCGCTGGCCGCATTGAAAATACCGGTGTCCGGAAGAACAGCTCGAAGAATCGGAGTAATGAACATCAGAGCGAAGTATCCGTATACTACCGTCGGGATGCCGGCCAGAATTTCGAGCGCCGGCTTGAGCCCCTTACGCATGCCCTCGGAGGCGTACTCGCTCAGATAGATCGCGCTGCCCAGACCCAAGGGGAGCGCGACCAGCGCGGAGCCGGCAGCGATGAGGAGAGTTCCGTTCAGCAGCGGCAGGATCCCGAACGCCTGGTCGCTGAACAGCGGGGCCCAGCGGGTCCCCGTGAGGAATTCGGCTAGCGGCACCGCGGCGAAGAACCCGGCGGACTCCGTGACCAACACGACCACTATTCCTACCGTGGTCAGAACGGTGACGAGCCCGCAAAAAAGCAGGCCCGCCCCGATCAACCGCTCTGACCAGATCCGCTTTCTGGAAGCGGACGATATCATACCTAACTGGCGTCTGTTCTAGTTAGCGGCAAGGCGCCGTACAATCGCCGCATACTCGTCGGCCGCGAGAGGTACGTAGCCCACCTCCGGAACGAGTTCCGTCGCGCTGGCAAGGTAGAAATCGACGAAGGCTCGAACCTCCGCCTTGGCCAGCGAGTTGGCCGCAACGTAAACGAACATCGGCCGCGAAAGGGGAGCGTACGTACCGTTTTCGATCGTCTCGCGAGTCGGGCTGACGCAGCCATTGCCTGCATCGACGGCAACCGACCTCAGCTTGTCGCTATTCTCCTCATAGTAGGCGAATCCGAAGTATCCGAGAGCTGTATCGTCGCCCTGCACTCCGATAACGAGGACGTTGTCATCCGCGCTCGCCGTGTAGTCAGGCCTGCTTGCACCGCCCTCGCCCACGATCGCCTCGGTGAAATAGTCGAACGTGCCGGAGTCCGTGTCGGGTCCGTACAGCTTCAGCTCCTCGGCTGGCCACCCGCTCCGAATATCGCCCCACGTCTGGATTGAACTCTCGGGCTGCCAGGTTCGCTTCAGTTCATCTGTCGTCATGCACATGGCCCAGTCGTTGCTCGGGTTGGCCACCACCGTCAGGCCGTCCCAGGCGACGCGAAGTTCGATCGGTTCGATCCCGTTCTCCATGCACCGTTGAAGTTCGGATTCCTTGATCGGCCTGGACGCGTCGCTGATGTCCGTTTCGCCGGCGCAGAACTTTTTAAATCCGCCACCGGTGCCTGAAATGCCAACCGTGACCTGAACACCCGAGTTCGCGATCTGGAACTCCTCGGCCATGGCCTGCGAGATAGGAAACACAGTGCTTGATCCGTCGATCGCGATCAGGCCGCTGAGTCCGTCTCCGGTTTCGGCACCGCCGCAGGCTGCGAACAGCAGCGCGCCCAGCGCCGCAGCCACGTTTCTCGTCATCATTTTCATCTATTCGTACCTCGTGTTGTGTATTATGAGCTCTAGCCCGAGTGCCTAACCGGACCCTCTAACCGGAGCCTCTAGTAGTAAAACTGGTACTGCGCCTTGAACGAATTCACGTTGCGCCGGTCGCCCTGTAGAATCAGGAAGTCCCAGTTGAGGGCGATCTTCTGCCTGGACGTAAAGAAGAACTGCACTCCTGGCGTCACTCCCCATGCCCCGTCGTCGTCCACATCCCGGTTGGGGTCGGCGAAGCTCACGCGCAGAACAGGCTCGATGGCCGAAAACACGCGGCTATCAGCTATCGGCACTTTGACGGAGCCGACCACCTGTGTCGCCCAAGCCGAGGCAAAATCATCACCAGCGGCCAGGTCCAGGCTTCCGCCGGCCTGGTTCTGGAGCGGGCTGTCGCCCAGGAGGATGCCGGCCTGCAGGTGAGGGCCGCCGCTGAAGTCTCCGAACTGAGCGTAAAGTTCGAGATCCGCATACGTGCTCCCGTCGCGGGCTCCCGAAATAGCCAGGAACGGAGCCTCAGTGAGGGCTCCGGCCACGGCCAGCTTGAGCGGCATATTTCCGGCCTCGAGCGACACCTGAGCGCGCCCGACCAGCTGCTTCCCGTCCGCGTCAGCCCCGTTGTCGCCGGCTCCGTTTCCGTTGAACGTTCCGATCCAGTATTCGAACCGGCCGCTCTCGCTCTTTCCCGACAGCTGGACGCCCACGTTGTGGGCCGAGAGCTTGAACTTCTCAGTCAGTTCGTCGAATGAAAGAGCTGTTGAACTGGAGACGCCGGGGATGTCCATGTCGCGCTCGATCGTGCGAATCTGAGTCGAGCTGGTAAGCTGGAATCCGTCGAACGGCCTCTTGAACTGGCCGAATCTGAGCCTTGCCCCCCGGCTGAAGTTGAGCTGACCGTATGCGTCTTTCAGCGCGATCTCAGAGAACTCTGAGGAGCTCGGAGCGAAGTCAGGTGAAAACTTGCCCTCGACGAAGTCGTCGAACTTGATCCCGACTTCAAGCCGGGCGCGGCGAAGAAACCAGTCGACATTCGGTGCCTGTGAGGCGCACGGTGCGGCGACGGGGAATTCCGAGCAACTGGTTGTTCTGGCCTGCATCTGAACGCGTCCGCCGAGCGTGACCTTGGCCGCCTTAGATGAAAACTCGATTCCCTGAGCTTGCGCCGTGCCAGCCATCATCAACACGGCCCCGGCTGCCAGGACAGCACCTGGGATCCATCTGCGCATGTAGTTCACTCCTCCGTATTCGTGGTCGGCCAGTCCGTGGCCGGGGTAAGTCTACACAGCCAAAGTGGGCCGGCATTGTCTACACGATGTATGGGTTGTGTAACGGCTGAGTAACAGCTGTCGAGGGCGCGCTATACAGACGCTGAAGGAAGAGAGAACCAGAACGTGGCTCCTCGTCCCAATTCGCTGTCGAGCCCCAAGCGGCCGCCGTGGGCCAGGACCAGGTGTTTGACGATGGACAGGCCCAGTCCAGTTCCACCGGATGCCCTGTCTCGCGCCGGATCGACCCTGTAGAAACGCTCGAATACTCGTTCCTGAAGCGGTTTCGGCACACCGGGCCCTGTATCGTGCACCGAAATCAAGGTCGCGCCCTCGTCCGGCTGTGCCTCCACGCGCAGAGTCACAACCCCACCGTCAGGAGAGTACCGGACCGCGTTATCCAACAGGTTCGACAGGATTTGCTCTAGCGAGCGCTCGTCGGCCGTTACTGTCGCGTCCGAAGCGCCAGCCCGAGCGAGGGTAACTCCGCGGTCCGCCGCGCTGCGCTCGAGGCCGCTCCAGACTCGGTCAAGTACGGGAGACAAGAGGAGGCTTTTCCTATCCAGATCCGGTCTGCTTTCGACCCGGGCCAGGGCCAGCAGGTCTTCGATCAGTAGGCGCATGCGGGACGCGTTATCTCTAATCTTCTGGACGAAGGTATGGGCTTGATCCGGAGGCACATCCGGCTCTGCGAGAGCCTCCGCGTAGCCTGAGATGCCGGTCAGCGGCGTCTTGAGTTCGTGCGACACGTTGGCCACGAAGTCGCGGCGGACTCCCTCCAGTCGACGCAGATCTGTCACGTCACGAATCAGAAGGAGCGCACCGTCTTCGTGTGGGCGCGCCCGAATGGAATAGATTCGTCCCTGAGACTCCGTCTCATGAGAAGCGGGATTGCCGCGCAGCGCCTCGTCCAGCGTCTGGTCCACTCCCGGGTCTCGCGTCAAGCCAGCCAGCCGGTGCCCGGCGGCGGTCCTACCCACGAATTCATCAAACACACGATTTGAGCGAGTGACGGTGCGGTCAGTCGCGACTACAGCAATGCCCTCTCTCAGCGTCTCGAATATGGCGTCCAGATCCGTCTCATCCTGACTGACTCGGCGCCTGCTCGTCTCCAGCCGGTCGGCCATCTCATCGATCGCCTGGCCGAGGCGAGAGATCGTGTCACTGCCCGGCCTGGCCCGCACGCGTCGTGTGTGATCACCCTCGAGGACGGCTCTGGCCGCCGCCTCTGTGTGCCTCAAGGGACCAAGTAGCCGCCGGCTCAGGAGCGCCGCCAAGGCCGCCGCGGCCGCCAAAGCTAACAGGGCTCCGAGAACAAGAACCTGGCGCACTCGCTCGATCCGCTGCTCGATTTCGCCCAGCTGCAAGGCCAGCCGCACAGCTCCGTCGGGGTGTGGCGATGCGGCATAGAGGAGATTTCTCGACACCGTGCTGCTGGCTCGAGTCGCTATACCGTCGCCGCCCGCCAGGGCCGCTCTTACCTCGGGCCTGGAGGCGTGATTCTCGAGTTCGCCGAGCCTGTCCGCGTCGACGTTCGAATCGCCGAGCACAGTTCCGTCACGGCCGATGAACGTCACTCTTCGCCCCGAGGACACTCCGAGTGAATCCGCCAGCGCATCATTGAGCTCGTGGCCTCGCAGGGCAGTGGCCGCCAGGCGGGCCTCACGCACGAGATCGCCGCGCGCCTGCTGCTCCACCTGGCCTTGAAGCTGCGCCAGGGCTTGCCATGTGAGCAAAGCCAGGGCCAGAGCCACGGCGCCCACGACCGTCAGGATCAGGCTTGTTCTCAGTCTCATTCGCGTGAGCTCGAAAGGCCGGCGGCGCGCCTATTCATGCTGGCCGGGGATTCGAAGCCTGTAGCCCACGCCGCGCACAGTCTCAATCAGCTTGCCCGCTTCGCCCAGCTTGGAGCGAATCCGGGCCACGTGCATATCTACCGTTCTGGTTTCGATCGCCGCATTGGTGTCCCAGGCCGCGGCCAGCAACTGCCGCCGCGACTGAACCCGGCCGCGGCGCTCTACCAGCGTCTCCAGGAGGCGGAACTCGATAAGGGTCAGATCCAGCTCCCGGCCGTCCACGCTGGCGGTGTGCGCGTCGCGGTTGATCTGGATGGAGCCAGCGGTGATTCGATTCTCCGAAGTGATGGGCTCGGCCTGGGAGCGGCGCAGGAGGGCTCCCACCCGCAGCACCAATTCTTTCGCGCTGAAGGGCTTGGTGACGTAATCGTCCGCCCCGAGCTCGAACCCGCGAACTCTCTGCTGCTCGTCCCCCAGTGCGGTGAGCAAGATGACCGGAATCTCCGCCGTAGCATCCTCCGCGCGAAGCGCGCGGAGCGTTTCGAAGCCATCAATACCGGGGAGCATCACGTCGAGCACTACGAGATCGGGAGGATCGGACCGGGTGCTGTCGAGGGCGCTTCTTCCGCTCGAGGCAGTGCTGACACCGTATCCCTCGCGGCTCAACTGATAGACGATCAAGCTCAGAATATCCGGTTCGTCGTCGACAACTAGAATCTTGGCTTTGCTCATCTGACCTTCGAGTGGGGCGGGAATCTGGGGCGCAAGTTCGATGGCTGCTTGCGCGCCGTCAATGCGCCATACGGGTAGCCTTGCTTCCCAGCTAGTCGGGCCCTCCGCGGAATCAGCCCACCCCCCAGCCGCAGATTCCATCGCTCAGCGTAAAGTTGGCCGCGCCCCTTGACGTGCATACCGGTCGGTATGTACACTCATTCGCATCGAGTCAATGGGCTCGCAGATGAGCTCCGCACCGAGGGGACGAAGAATGATTCAGTTCGAGCGCACACCGGATGACACCCGCCAGGCCATTCTGGAGGCGGCCTTCGAGGAGATCTATGAGCACGGGTTCCAGGCCGCTTCGTTGTCTCGAATCCTGGAACGTGTGGATGTCACCAAGGGCGCTCTATACCACCACTTCAAGAGCAAGAAGGAACTTGGATACGCAGTGGTGGACGAAGTAGTGGGGAACTGGGTGACAGAGAAGTGGCAGTTCGATGCAGACTCTCCGGATCCGATCTCGTCGATTCGCCGAACTATCGAGGGGGCGCTGGAGAGAGCCAGCGAGCGAACCTGCCACTGCGGATGCCCGCTGAACAACCTGGCGCAGGAAATGTCTCCCATCGATGAAGGCTTCCGGGAGCGAATCAACAGCGTATTTCGGCTCTGGCGGACGAAGTTCGAGGACGCGTTTCGGGCTGGCCAGGCGGCGGGCACGGTGCGGCCAGACGTGGATGTCGAGAAGCTGGCTGCCTTCCTCGTCGCTTCGTTCGAGGGGATTGTAGGCCTCGGGAAGAGCGAGCAGAGCCTGGAATTTGTCAGCAGCACGCTGGACGTGATGCTGGACTACTTGGAAACGCTGCGGCCACAGCCGGCCGTTGTCTGAACGTATAGGGGCTGGTCATGGTACGGGAACTGTGGGACGGGCTGCGAGGAACGGGCGAGACGGGCGAGCGCTGGGGTCAATGGGCGGTACGCTGGCGCTGGCCGGTCATAGCCGTCGCGCTTGTGGCCGCGGTCGCGATGGGTGCCGGAGCCAGGGATCTGCGCTTCGGTAACAATTACCGGATGTTCTTCGGGCCCAACAATCCGCAGATCGCCGCATTCGATGAGCTGCAGAAGGTTTACACCAAGAACGACAACGTCCTGTTCGTTCTCGAACCGCTGGCCGGCGACGCCTTTTCCGAGGAGGTCCTGGCAGCCGGACTGGACCTGGAGGAGAAGGCCTGGACGCTGCCCTTCGCGACGCGTGTAGACGCCCTCACCAACTTCCAGAATACCGAGGCTGAAGACGACGATCTGATCGTCGAAGACCTGGTGCCACTGGGCTCGGAAGGTGATCCGGCGGTGCGTGCCAAGGCCCGCGAGGTAGCGCTATCCGAGCCACTTCTCGTCCGCCGGCTGGTGGGTCCGGCGGCGGAAGCGGCCGGGGTAAACGTCACGTTCCACGTACCTCCTGAGGGAGATGCTGAGCAGGGAGATATTGACGCCGCCCGAGCCGAGCTTGTCGCGGGTGTTCGGGAACTTGCCGCAGACATCGAGGCCGCTCACCCTACGGTCAACGTCCGCGTGACCGGAATGATCATGCTGAACAACGCCTTTTTCGAGGCTACTCGGCGTGATATGCGAACGCTCATCCCGCTTATGTACGTCGGGATCGTGGTCCTCCTACTCGTCCTGCTTCGTTCGGTCGCCGCTACGGTCGGAACGGTCCTGGTCATAGGGTTCGCCACTGGCAGCGCCCTCGGCCTGGCCGGGTGGGCGGGAGTCGTTTTGACGCCGCCCTCCGCAACCGCGCCGACACTCATCCTCACGCTGGCGGTCGCTGACTGTGTCCACATTCTGGTCACCGCCCTGCAGCGAATGCGCGGCGGGTCCGACAAACGTGCCGCGATCGTCGAGAGCATGAGGGTCAACCTGCAGCCGATTTTCCTGACCAGCCTGACGACGGCGATCGGTTTCCTGAGCATGAACTTCAGCGACTCGCCGCCCTTCAGGCATCTGGGGAACATCACGGCGCTCGGCGTCGGACTGGCCTTCCTTTTCGCGGCACTGTTTCTGCCCGCCTTTCTGGCCGTAGTCCCGATGAGAGTACGGGCCCGGCCGAAGACAGAGACGGACTCGCGCCGGTTCGCCTGGGAAGAGTCGTTTGCGGAGTTTGTACTGAGGCACCGAAGGGCCCTTCTGGGTGGCATGGCGGTGATGACGTTGGGCCTGGCGGCCGCCGTGCCGCGCAATGACCTGGACGACCAGTTCGTGCGCTACTTCGCCAGTTCGGTGGAGTTCCGAAGCGACACTGACTACACCTCGGAGAATCTGTCCGGACTGTACAGCGTCGAATTCTCCATCGAGGCCGGCGAGAGTGGCGGGATCAGCAACCCTGAATACCTGGCCACGCTGGACGCTTTGGCCGAGTGGTATCGGGCCCGGCCCGAGGTCGTGCACGTACTGTCCTTCTCCGACGTCATGAAACGGGTCAACCGGAGCATGAACGGCGATGACCCGTCTGCCTACCGGCTACCGGAAGAGCGTGATCTGGCGGCGCAGTATCTGCTTCTGTACGAGATGTCACTTCCGTTCGGCCAGGATCTGAACAACCAGATCAACGTGGACAAGTCATCCACTCGTTTCATCATAACTCTGGCTGACGTCTCGTCGCGGCAGATTCGGGAGGCGGCTGAGGCCGGCGAGGCCTGGCTCGAGTCCAACGCCGGGCCGGGGATGAGCGCGACGTCCGCAGGACCCGCACTCATGTTTTCCCATATCTCGGGCCGCAACATCGTCGGAATGCTCACGGGAACAGCAATCGCTCTCGTGCTCGTGTCACTGACTCTGATCGTCGCGTTTCAGAGTGTCCGCTATGGGTTGCTGAGTTTGATCCCCAACATCACTCCGGCGCTGCTGGCGTTCGGTATCTGGGGCCTCACCGTGGCCCAGATCAACATCGCACTATCCGCAGTGGCGGCGATGACACTGGGAATCGTGGTGGACGACACGATCCATTTCATGAGCAAGTATCTGAGAGCGCGCCGCGAGCAAGGTGCGTCGCCTGAAGGCGCGGTTCGGTTCGCGTTCAAGACCGTGGCGCCAGCTATGGTGTTCACATCGCTCGTTCTGGCCGGAGGCTTTCTCATTCTCTCGCTGTCGGCGTTCGATCTGAACGCGGGTATGGGGCGGCTGACAGCCATTACGATCGGGCTCGCTCTCGTAACGGACTTCCTGATGCTGGCTCCGATCCTGGTCGTGGTCGGCTCGGCGCGCGATAGGCACTCGGTTCCTACAGCCGAATTAGCTTTTGGTGAAGAGAGATAATGATGAATAACGGTAGATGGACAGGCGCACGCTTCAGTTTTGCTGGGACGCTGGCGGTGTGGGCCGGCCTGGCGGCAATAGCCGCGCCGGCTGGCGCCCAGGAGACGGCAGCCGACAGGGGGCTCGAGATAGCCCGGGAGTGGGACAGGCTGGACTCCGGTTTCGGAGATCAGACCGCGGTCCTGACGATGGTTCTGCGTAACCAGCACGGTCAGGAAAGCTCTAGGGAGATCCGCTCCCGCACCCTCGAGGTCGAGGGAGACGGAGACAAGTCATTGGTGATATTCGATCGCCCTCGAGACCTGGAGGGCACGGCCTTCCTCAGTTTCAGTCATTCAACCGGAAACGACGATCAGTGGCTCTATCTGCCCGCAGTCAAACGGGTGAAGCGAATCTCGACGAGCAACAAGTCGGGTCCGTTCATGGGCAGTGAGTTCTCCTACGAGGACATCTCCTCGCAGGAGGTCGAAGAGTACACCTATACCTACGTGGGCGAGGAGACTCTGAACGGGGTCGCGGTGTACGTCACCGAGGCAGTTCCGGTGGATAAGAACTCAGGCTACACGAAGCAGATCGTGTGGCGCGACCAGGAGCATCTGCGGCCGATCAAGATCGAGTTCTTCGATCGCAAGCAGTCGCTGCTCAAGACGCTGATGTATGAGGGTTACCAGCAGTATCTGGGGCGGTACTGGCGCGCTGACACGATGAAAATGGTCAACCATCAGACGGGGAAGAGTACCGACCTGACGTGGCGCGACTACGAGTTCGCGACGGGGCTCACGGACCGTGATTTTGACAAGAACAGTCTGAAAAGAGTGCGGTGAACCGGCATCTCGGCCCGCCGGTAACGGGTTCGATCCTGGCCTTCCTGTTCGGAATGGTCGGGGCCGGGCCCTCCATCGCCCAGGTTCCGGGAGACCTGTCGGCCAGAGTCGAGGCTGAAGCTCGTTGGTTTCCGCAATCTCCGGCCGACCCGACACAGGTACGGAACCAGGCCTCGATAGCGATAAATCCCGAATGGGAGCTGGAATGGGGAGACCGCCGCCATCTCATCACGATAGAGTGGTTTGGCCGGCTCGACTCCGCTGACCCCGAGCGCTCGCACACGGATCTTCGCATAGCGAGCTGGGAGTACGCGGCGGACGCCTGGGAGATTCGCCTCGGGATCCGGCGCGTGTTCTGGGGCGTCACCGAGTCGCAGCACCTGGTGGACATCATCAATCAGACCGACCTGGTCGAGAATCCGGATGGTGAGGACAAGCTGGGCCAGCTCATGGCGAACTTCGCCTGGATTCAGGGCTGGGGTACGCTCGACCTTTTCCTGATGACCGAGTCTCGGCAGCGCACGTTCCCGGGAGTTGAAGGGCGGCTGCGGTTTCAGCCCGCCGTGGCTCCCAATGAGAGCTTTTTCGTCGGCGGCGCCAGCACCGGCCGGATAGATCTGGCGGCCCGCTGGGCGCATACGCTGGGCGACTGGGACGTGGGATTGTCCCACTTCTACGGAACCTCCCGTGATCCGCGATTCGGGATAACGGTGTCTGAGGCCGGAAACGTAGAGCTGCTGCCTGTATACGATCTGATCCATCAGACCGGCCTGGACGTTCAGTTCACCCGCGGTGGTTGGCTCGGAAAGCTGGAGGCGATTCGGCGCTCGGGCCAGGCCGAGACGTTCAGCGCCCTGACGGGTGGATTCGAGTACACGCTTGTCGGCGTGCTCGGCTCAGTGGCTGATATCGGCTTGCTGGCAGAGTATTCACGCGACTCACGTGGTCAGGACGCGCGGTCTCTTTTCCAGAACGACCTGTTCGTGGGTTCACGGCTGGCGCTCAACGACGTTCAGAGCACGGCCCTGCTTGTCGGCGGCGCCATCGATCTCGACACCGGTTCGCTGTTCTTCAGCGTCGAGGGAGACAGACGAATCGCGGACGGGTGGACGATCGAGATAGAGAGCCGAGTATTCGGGAACACCGAGCCCACCGAGCCGCTGTTCGCCTTTCGCCGGGACGACTATCTGCGCATCGCGGCGGTTCGGTTCTTCTAGGGCGCGGCAACCGCGAACGGATTAACGGCCGCTCGCCTACTGTCCCGGCGTACCCGCGGTACCCGGCCTGAAGCGAAACACGTAGTAGGGAGCGCTGGCCTGGATGTGTTTCCGGCTGCGCAGCATATGGTCAGGAAGCGCACTATCAGCGACGTACAGCCAGCCGCCGGGTCCATAGCTGAGGGCGTCAGCCCAGCGAATTCGGGCCGACCGGATGACCGTCTGAAGAGTTCCGTCTACACCAACCCGCATCACTCCACTGTGTTCGACGTCCGTGACGTACACGTTACCGGCGTTGTCTATGCTGAGCCCGTCGCTCAGCGGCTTGTGGCCCACCTCTTCTATCCTTGCCGTCAGTCCAAGCGGTGTCAGGCGAGGCTCGTGGATGTCCGAGGTTCGAACCCGGTACAGGCTTTCGTGGGCCATCGCCCCGTAATAGAGCCACTCCCCGCTCCGGTCGAGCGCGATCCCGTCCACTCCCGGTTTGAGCACCACGAGTCCGCGCAGGAACGTCATCTCTTTGAGCGGACTGCGAATGATCCAGTCCTGCGGGACCACGGATTCGTGCTCCTCTAGTATGCGCCAGGAGGCGCCGCTGTCGATGTCATAGACGACTATGGCGGGGCTTCCGCGCAGGAAGCTTACGTCAGCGACGTAAACCGTGCGGCCGGCCGGATCGATCTGGAGGTCCTGGAGGTAGGAGCCTGGCGGCGCTACCTGCCCGGGGAACACCATTTCGTGGACGAGGGAGTCTCCCGCCAGGTCGAAGGCATGCAACTTGGCGCGCCGTAGCCCGTGCATTCCGTGATCGACGGTCCAGAGCCGATTCTGCCGATCGATGGCGAGGCCCAGGATGGAGCCCAGGAGCGAGTCCTGAGCGCCAGCGCTCGGATAAGGTACGGCCTCGCCGTTTCGCCATTCCAGGAGCTTTGCTCCCTTCGGTCTCGCCTCAGGGTGCGCCGTGAAGAAGATCCGGCCGGCGGTGCTTACCGCCACGTTACCTATCGGCTCCTCGTACGACAGGACGACCTCCAGATTCTCGCTCCCCATGAGGGGCGCTGTGGAGACATCCGGATAGTAGGTACCACCCCCAAACCTGGCCTTCAGACCCACGGCGCCCAGGACGGTGAGGGCGGCCAGCAATACCGCTACCTGAACGACGTTTTTTCCCATGCGGTAGGATGCGATAGGCGAGGCGGCTAAGGCAAACTGCGGGCGGCCTTTCTGGTAGCCGACAGCCCGCTTGCCCACACCGGCCTCTCCAAACGAACTTGTATGCTCGTCAGACACACCCCCGTCCGAGGTAGGCGAGAATGCGCTGGAAACAGGGCAGACGAAGCAGCAACGTAGAAGACAGGCGTGGCGCTTCTCGTCCCGGAGTGAGGTTCGGCGGTGGCGCCGTTCTCATCATGATAGTTCTGGCGCTTGTTTTCGGGGTGGATCCGACACCTCTTCTTCAGGGGCTTGTGCAGGGTGACTCTCCGGGTCTCCCATCTTCGACTGGAGGGGGAATCCCCGCCAACGACGAGGAGGCGCAGTTCATTTCAGTCGTGCTGGCTAGCACCGAGGACACCTGGGCCGACATTTTCTCCGCTTCCGGGGCGTCCTATGCGGCGCCGACGTTGGTCCTTTTTACCGACGCAGTTCGGTCGGCTTGCGGCGTCAACTCGTCGCAGACCGGTCCCTTTTACTGCCCGCCTGATCAAAAAGTGTACATCGACCTCGGATTCTTCCGGCAGCTAAGCCAGATGGGTGGTTCGGGCGATTTTGCGGCCGCCTACGTACTGGGCCACGAGGTTGGTCACCACGTGCAGAATCTGCTCGGCACGTCGGCGGCCGTGCGGCAGGCCCAGTCCCGCGCCAGCCGAGTAGAGGCCAATCAGCTGTCGGTGCTTATGGAGCTGCAGGCCGATTGCTACGCCGGTGTGTGGGCTCACCATGCGGAGCGGCGATCACGCATCCTGGAACCCGGCGACGTGGAAGAGGCGCTGGGTGCGGCTGCCGCTATCGGAGATGATCGGCTGCAGCAGCGTTCAGGGCGTGGTGTGCAGCCGGAGTCTTTCACGCACGGCACGTCAGAGCAGAGGGCACAGTGGCTGCGCGCCGGTCTCAGCGCGGGGACTCTAGATCGATGCGATACGTTCGCCGCGGCGGGCCGCCAATAGGCCTGCCGTCGCCCGGTCCCTCTACGGCCGGCTAGCGGGCTCGTGCCGCTGCGGCTGATACGCCGTACTTCCAACGGTCCACTGTGGTCGGAGTGCGCCGAGAGCTTCCTCAGGGAGCTGGATGGCCATACGGGTCCGTCTGGCTACGCGTCGTCGTTGTGGCTGACTCACGTAGCCCAAAGAGACGCTCTGTACGAAATGGCGGCGGAGTGCGGGCTCCAGGGTTGGTTCGCTCCCCCCATGTCGTTTCTTTCCGAGCTCCCGCGTCTGTTTCGGATTCAGACGCGCCCCATCGGCATCCTCACTGGACGTCTGCTCGTAGCGCGTCTCGCGGCCCGCAATGTGGCAATCCTGCACGGCGCCGATCCGGACCGCGACCGAGGTCCGGCCAGATCACACACACTGGATCACGTGTTCAGCGAGTTGTTACCAGAAGGCGTCAGCGTGGCCGCCTTGCGCGAGGCTCTGAGTGAGCTTGCCGGGGATGACTTCGCCCGCCGCAGGAGCGCCTGGGTGGCGGACACGTACGAAGCGTTCTTGACGGAACTCGAGAAGCGGGGCCGGTTCGATCCGCGCTCCATCCATTCCATGGTGGCTGACCGCATAGAGGCGGGGGCCCTCAGCCAAGCCCTCGGCGGCGCCAGGAAACTGCATATCTATGGACTGACGTCTCTTCGCGGCCGTCAGCGTCTGTTCGATGCCCTGGCCGCACAGAGCGAGGTCGAAGTATGCGTCTATCTGCCGGAGAGCGAGGAAGCGGGATCCGAATGGGACCGTTTTTCTCCAGCCGGTTCAGGGGCGCGAACGGGTGGCGCGGCCGGCACCGACCCGGGTGGCGCCGCCGGCGCGACCAACGTTCGGGTACAGCCAGTTCCGGACGCGATCCGCGAGGCCGCCTGGGTCGCGCGTGAGGTCAAACAACTGCTGGCGGACGGATCCGCCGAGCCGCACCAGATCGCCGTCGTGGCGCGCTCGGGCCGTGAAGATACGCAGCGCCTCTACAAGGCTCTGGAATCAGCCGGGGTTCCCAGCACCGCGCGCATTCGCACCGTGCTGGCCGAAATCCCGGCCCTGCGGGCGATCCTGTGGTTGTTTCGGGCTCAGTCCCGGAACTGGGACTATCAGGGGCTGCGCCAGATCCTGGCCAGTCCTTACTTCGGACTCGATATCGACCTGCAGCCCATTGATCAGATAGCCTCGAAGCGCCGCGTTACGGGCCTGGAGGCCTGGACCGAGGCGCTGCGCCGGGCGGCCCCAGCCCGCTTCGACCAATCCCGCTTCGATGTTTTTTGTGACGACGTGGCCGACCTGGGCGACGAGCGCCCGGAGTCCGAATGGATCGATTTGACCCTCGATCTGCTCCGAGGCAGGATGTTTGATTTTCGTGTCACCCTGTGCCGCCCGGCCGGCGACCGGTGGGACATCGTGCGTCTGGATCAGAGAGGGACGGTTCAGCTGGAGGCTCTTCTCGTCGAGTGGCAGAGCCTGATCGAATCCGGTCAGAAATTTCCCGCCTCCGAGTGGTACTGGCGTCTACGGCAGCTGCTGGAAGCCAACGAGCTGTCTCTGTCTACGCCGCTTAGGCAGGGAGTCCAGATTCTGGAGGCGCACCAGGCGGCTCTGACGGCGTTCCGGCACACGTTCGTCGTGCACGCCAACGACGGGATATTCCCGCGCCGCGCCGCGCGGACAGGTGTGTTTTCTGATGAAGAACGGGCCGAGCTGTGCAAACTGGGCCTGCCCCTGTCGACGCGCTCCGAGGCCCTGAGCCGCGAACGCGCCCTGTGGCGTTCGGTCGCCCGGGGAGAGTCGGTCACGATTACGTACAGGACGACAGACGCGTCCGGCGTTCCGAAGCTTCCGTCGCTCATGGTGCCGGATCACAAGGCCGAGGATGAGCTGCCCAGAACCACGTCCGAAATGGGGCCGTCTGTCAGTGAGGCGGATCATCGCGGGGCAGAGGCCGTCCGGCTTCTCAGGCATCGGCGATCCGGACGCGCTTCTGGCGAGATGGCAACGGCTGACCCCGAATCCCTGCGACATGCCGTTCTGACGGCTTTCGCCGATGAGCTGCGCTCGGGAGCGCTCGATGACTTCGTTCGAAGCGAGTCCGGGTTGTGCGCGGAAGTCGACGCGCAGTCTGATCAGACCGAGGCGATCGGTTCCGAGCCGCTCGAGTCCGCCGCCGCGGCGGTGTTCGGACTCGACCGTCCTCTCTCGGAGCGGCCCACCGCCTGGAACGGAAAGATCCGTGACCCCGTCGTACTCGGTGAACTGTCCCGCCGCTTTGATGAATCGCGTCCCTGGTCGGCCAGTCAACTGCAGACGTACGCGACCCGCCCGTTCGACTACTTCCTGGACCGCGTACTCCGCCTGGACGAGATCGAGGAGGCGGACGAGGAGACCAGTGCCCTCATCATGGGAAGCGTGAATCACCGCATTCTGGAGCGTTTCTATTCGGAGCTTCTGGGCGACCTGCCGGCGGAGTTCGATAACAGAGCGGCAGAGGTATTCGAGCGGGTCTCGGAAGAGGTCTTCGGGGCCTTTGAAGCAGACAGCGATGAATGGCTCGGTGTTCCGGCTCTATGGGAAGCGTCACGAGCCGAGAGTCGGCAGCGTGTCGAGGCTTATCTGCGTTGGGAGCTTGAATGGCTGGCCAGGAAAAACGAACAGCCCGTGGATGTCGAGCTGGGGTTCGGGTTCGATGAAGAGGAAGGACCGCTGCTCATTTCGGGGCTCGACAGGCATGAACAGCCTGCCAGCCTTCGGCTGCGGGGCCGCATTGACCGAATCGATCGGCATGGCAGCGCCGGGTGGCTCCGGGTCGTGGACTACAAGAGCGGGAAGGCCCCCACTACGGCGGGATATGATGATGGTGCGTTGCTCCAGAGTGCCCTGTACATACGAGCTCTCGAGGATTTGGGGCGGAGTCCTGTGGCGAACGGCGTCTTCCGATCAATCAAAGGGGCGGGAAAGCCAGCCAATAGCGGCCTCCTCAAGGCGAACGACGTCGATCGAGTGCTCAGCTTCGCGCTTAGTATCCCGGCCCGCGTCAGATCCGGACTGTTCGAGGCCGTTCAGGCCCGGACGGCGAAGAAGATAAGTCCATGGCAGCCCGGTACGGAGATTACGCGCAGCGACGCCGTAATCTCGTCCGGGTCTCGCTTCGATCAGGCGGCGGAGTAGACCGTGACTATCGCCAGCACACGGTGGACCGATGAGCAGGCGGACGCGATCCTCGCCCCTGGCGACGTGCTGCTGGCGGCGAGCGCCGGAACAGGAAAGACGACCACGATCGTGGGCAAGATTCTCTGGCTTCTGGGTCTTCCTGTCGGGGTGCGAAACAGTACCGGTGAGCCTATTCCGTCGTGTCCCGAACCGTGCACGCTCGATCAGATTGCGGCGGTCACGTTTACGGAGAAGGGCGCCTACGACCTGAAGCGAAAGCTCAGGAGTCATATCGAGTCCAGCGAGCGAGGGTCCGAGCTGCGCTGGGATATCGACCGAGCCTCTGTCGGAACGATCCATGGATTCTGCGGCGAACTTCTACGGGATCATGCCCTCAGGCTTGGGATCGACCCGACCTTCCGGATTCTGGACGAGCGCGAAACCGGGTTGCGCCAGGACGCGATTGTACGCGACGTCATCATGGAGTCACTCGAGTGCGGCGACTCGGATACGGGAGATCTTGTGCGCCGGTTCGGCCTGGCCGGATGGACTGGAAGGCGAAATGGATCCGCGGACTATGTCCGCCTGGTTCTCAAAGACCTGCGCTGGCGGCCGCGCCGCTTCCACGCCTGGATTAGTCCAGCTTCCGGCGCCGATGGCCGGCCCAGTCTCGACATGGACTTGCTGCGAAGCATCGCCCGCGATGCCGAGGCCTGGTCGGACGGGGAAGGGGGAGAGGGCGACGAACAGAGTCTGCGCGATTCGGCCGCCCTGTACAGGCTGGCCCATCAGGCCCTGGCGGCCTGGCTGCAGTGGCTGGAAGACGAGAACCTACGTGACTTCGACAGCCTCATACTGGACGCCCGCCGTCTGCTTACCCGCCCCACACCGGAGATGCGAACTGCGCTTCACAGCGTGCGGCAGCGCTACCGGATTCTGATCGTGGACGAGTTTCAGGATACGGACGGAGCGCAGAAGGAGATCGCGTTCGCTCTGGCCGGCCTCGACGACGAGCCATCGGCGGCAGGTCTCGAGCCGGCTCAGGCGGAGAAACCGCAGCTCTTCCTGGTGGGCGACCCCAAGCAGAGCATTTACCGATTTCGGGGCGCAGACATCAGCGTCTGGAATGCGGTGCGACGCCAGCTTTGCGGCGAGGCGCCACCGCTGCGCCTGACCCACAACTTCCGGAGCACCCCCGCCGTCGTGGGCCTGGTCAATCAGGTTTGTGAGCGTGCCTGGGCCGAGCAGGAGCCTGACGTGTCGAGGGAGATCCCCGGCAGCCGGGTAGACTACCAGCCTCTCGTGGCGGCCCGCCAACCCAGCGCTGCGGCCGGGCTGGAGTGGCTCGCCTCAGACGATGGGGGCAGCGCGGCCGAACGGCGAAGCACCGAGGCACGCCTGGTGGCGTCCCGGATCCGGCAACTGATTAGAGATGGCCAGGTGGAGGGAGACGACGGACAGCTTCGGCCGTGCAAGGCGAGCGACATTGCGATACTGGCCCGAAAGCGCCTGAATCTGTCCCACCTGGAGTCATCCCTGAGCGAGCTGGGGATTCGCTACTACAACACGGCGACGAGCGGCATGGCCGACCGACTCGAAGTTCAGGACCTGCTCACCGCCCTCCATGTCATCGACAATCCGCGAAATGATCTCAAGGCGTTCGCTTTTCTTCGTTCTCCCTTCGTCGGCCTTCGGGACGAAGTGCTGGCCCGCATTCGGCTGGATCCCGATTCAGTATCGGGCGGCTACCTGCGACAGGCCACGCGCTTCAGCAAGAGGGCCAGTAAAGCAGGCTCGGCGGCCATTTGTCCGGCCCTGGAGAGCCCACTGGTGGCGGACGTCGAGCGCCAGGCGCTGGCCCGCGGCCTGGAGTCTATCCTCAGCGCTCATGACCTGGTCGATCGGGCCCCGGCTGATGAGCTGTTGGAGATGGTTCTCGAACAAACCGGATACCGGCTCCACCTTCACCTGAGAGGCGGCTCGGTCGAGGCCCTGACCAATATCGAGCGTTTCCTCGCTCTCCTGGCCGAATATCGGCACCTACCGCTGGGCAGCTTCCTGGTTCTCTGGGATCAGTGGGGTGAGCAGGACATGGGGATTCCGCAGGCGCCGCTGTTCAGCCAGGGCGACGACGTTGTTACGCTGAGCACCATACACGCTTCCAAGGGACTGGAATGGCCGGTCGTCATTCTGCTCGGTACAGGAGACGGGCTGTGGTCCGGCCCGAGCAACCCCTACTGGAGCGATCCGGACTTCGGACCCGTGCTTCTTCCCAACAAAGACGCCCAGGGACTCCGGTCCAAAGTGATGTCCAGGCGGGCGGAGTTGGAGAATCGATCCGAGGAGGTTCGCCTCCTTTACGTGGCGGCGACGAGGGCACGGGACCGTCTGGTCATCGCAGGTCCTACTGAGAAGCTCAACGGGTATTCGGAGTGGCTGAGCGTTGGTCTCGCTGACGCCATCGAAGAGTCGGAGGCGTCGGCCAGACGGCCGCTCGCGGCGCAGCAGAACGGTCCCATCGAAGTAAGTCTGGCGGTAGACAACGACGACGGAACCGGGACAGGGCGTCAGATCGAGGCGTTCGGTCCGGGCGCCGGCTCGTCCGAGGCCGCCAGGCAGTTCGACATGTTTACAGCGCCGCCGGCCGAGCCGCCGGCCGAGCCACCGGCCGAGCCCGAATCGGACACTGCTACTGACGCGGCCACCATGGTCGTGTATCGCAAGCCAGAGCCGATTCAAGGCACTCTGGCGGACGCGCCCGTGTCGCTGGACTGGATGGACGGAATCACGCAGGCCGATTGGCCCGCCATCGTGTCCCCGATCCGGGTTCCCATCCGCAGCTTCTCGACATCCGCCACCGAGATGAGGCTGCGAGAAACCAACCCGGACGAATGGGAGAAACGCTATCTGCACGGGATTGAGCCGGAGTGGAGTTTCGCCCCCAAGGGGGACCGGAAAGGGAAACTCTCACCCTTGCTGAGAGGAACCTTGATCCATGGCGTGCTGGAGCGCATTGAACTGGCCAGCGAGCTCCAGGACATCCTCGACGAAGCGATCGGCGGAATAGATGCCCCGGAACTGGAAACGGTGCTGGCCTCGGGATCCGCATACCGGGCCCAACTGGAGGCGGAGATCGCGCGGGTAGTTCAAGGAGCCGACTGGAAGTGGTACGTAGAGGGCGAGAA
>JBDLJJ010000008.1:0-46523 GCA_039714435.1 Gemmatimonadota bacterium
TTCGTCAACTATACTGGTCGCACAGGGGCCACGCGGATCGAGCGCTACTCGGCAAGCGCTTCGGCCGACCTGGCCGACCCAGCCAGCGCGACGCTTATCCTCGAGGTCGCGCAGCCCTTCTCTAGGCACAACGGCGGGCAGGTCTTCTTTGACGCTGCCGGAATGTTACTCGTCGGGATGGGAGACGGCGGTAGCAGCGGGGATCCACTGGGGAGCGGCCAGGACCGCACTACCCTGCTGGGTGCGCTGCTGCGCCTGGACGTGGACGGTGGGGACCCATACGCAATTCCTACCGATAATCCGTACGCCGGCAGCCTTTCGTTTCGGCCCGAGATATGGGCCTGGGGACTCAGGAATCCCTGGCGCTCGGCCATCGATCCGGTCACCAACCTGCTGTACGTGGCGGACGTCGGACAGGATCGGGTCGAGGAGATCAGCGTGGCGCCGGCGGATCAAGCCGGGCTAAACTACGGCTGGAATACGCTCGAGGGTTCGGCTTGCTTCCGCAGCTCCGGCTGCGACGCGGGCGGCACAGTGCTTCCGGTGCTCGAATACGAGCACTCGGATGGCTGCTCGGTCACGGGCGGCCGAGTGTATCGCGGCAGCCGCCTGGCCGGCATGGTTGGCAGATATTTTTACGCCGACTTCTGCGACGGCTGGATCAGGTCCTTTCGCTACGATGGCGCCACAGCCACCGACGAAGCCCAGCACCTGACCACCGCGGGTAGCGTGACGGCGTTCGGCGAGGATTCCGCAGGCGAACTGTACGTGGTCACGATCGAAGGCCAGGTGTTTCGATTGGACCCGGCTGACTGACCGAGAGTGTTCGGCGCACCATCCGAGTGTGCGGCTCGGCGCGGCAACGTATTATGGAACCTTCGTAGCCGTATCCCATCAACGCGACCCGGAGGCCACTGTGACCCTGTTCCTGTTCATCCTTCTCGCTATCGCGGTGGTTGGCATAGCCCTGTACAACAGCTTGGTGAAGCTGCGCGTGAAGGCCGAGAACGCGTGGGCGGACATCGACGTACAACTGAAGCGGCGATACGATCTTATCCCGAATCTGATCGAAACTGTCAAAGGGTACGCCTCGCACGAGAAGGACACGCTCGAGGCCGTGATCAGCGCCCGCAATAGCGCCATCAGCGCGAGCGGTCCGGAGGCTCAGGCGCAGGCCGAGGGCATGCTGACCGCGGCCCTGCGGCAGGTGTTCGCCTTGGCGGAGGCCTATCCTCAGCTTCGCGCCGTGGAAAGCTTCACGCAGTTGCAGAACTCGCTCGAACAGATCGAAGGTGCCCTTCAGAACGCGCGCCGCTATTACAACGCGGTCGTACGGGATCTCAACACCAAGGTGGAAGTGTTCCCCTCTAACCTCATCGCCAACGCCTTCAAGTTCGAGAAGGAAGAATTCTTCGAACTCGACGACGAAGTGCAGCGCGAGGCTCCCAAGGTCAGCTTCGACTAGAGGAAGCAGGCATCTAATGCGCTCGGTTTTCCGGCGGACGGCGGCTTATCTGGTTCGGGCCGCAGCGCTCATTGCCCTGTTGCTGGCCATTCCGGCGGATGGTGAGGCATCTCACGCTCCAGCCCCGCTAGACGCGGCAGCACGCTCGTGGGTCGTGTCGGCGTTCCACGCCGACATTCGAGTCGACCGCGATGGCCACGTCGAGATCACCGAGCGAATTCAGGTTCGGTTCGAAGGCTCTTACAACGGCATCTACCGAACCATCCCGGTCCGCTACGTCAATCCGTGGGGCCTCAATTACAGGCTCGACCTGAAAGTACTCTCGGTACGGGACGGCGCTGGGAGTGATCTGGACTACGAAGAGAGCCGGGAGCGCCACTACCGCAAGGTCAAGATCTGGGTCCCGAACGCGGCCGATGCGGTACGAACCGTCGTGCTGCGCTACCGGGTGGAAAACGGACTTCGTTTCTTGGAGGAAAACGAAGAAGAATGGGACGAGTTGTACTGGAACGTAACCGGGGATGAATGGCCTGTGCCGATCGAGAGGGCGAGTGTCCGCGTGCAGCTTCCTGCCGTGGCCACCGGCCTGCGCGCCCGGGCCTTTACGGGAGCGTATCGGTCCAGCGCCGAGGACGCTGACGTTCAGCTCACGGACAACGTCGTGCAGGCCTCTACCCGCCGGTCACTTGGCATTCATGAGGGTCTGACTGTGGCGGTAGCCTGGGACTCCTACAGAGTCGCTGCGGACGACGGCTCGGGACAGGGCGCGTATCTGATTCACCGCCCGACGGCCATTGAGCGGCTAGGCGGATTTCTGAGAGCAAATTGGCCGCTGGGCATTCCGTTCGCCGCTTTCTTCTGGATGTTCAGGCTCTGGTCGGCCAAAGGCAGAGATCCCACACGAAGACCGATCGCGGCGCAGTACGAGCCCCCGGCCGGACTGACGCCCTCGGAGATCGGCGTTCTGGTGGACAATCGTCCCGACATGCGCGACATAACCGCCATGATCGTGGACCTGGCGGTACGAGGGTATCTGATCATCGAGGAAGAAGAGGAAGACAAGCTGCTGGGCCTTATCAAGAGCACCGAGTACACATTGATTCTGGAGAAATCGCGGCCGAATTGGGATGCCTTGAAGTCACACGAGCGTGAGTTCCTGGCAGCCGTTTTCAGCGGAGGAAAGGGTCAGCGGGTGCCGATGTCTTCGCTTGAAAACAAGTTCTACAAGGAGCTTCCCGGCATCAAGGACGCGATCTACCAGGAACTGATGAACAAGCGGTTCTACCGGAAGAGGCCGGACAAGGTGCTTCAGTCCTATCTGGTCAGAGGCATCGCGCTCGGCGTGGCCATGGCGGTGGGCGGCGCCTGGTTTGGAACGCTCACCGGATCTGCCCCTATAGCTTTCGTGCTGGGGGGCGTCGCCAGCGGCATTATCGTGGCCGTATTCGGCTTGTTCATGCCGGCTCGTACGATCGCCGGGGCGCGAGTCCTGGAGAAGGCGCTCGGCTTCGAGGAGTTTCTTCAGGCCGTCGAATCGGACAGATTCAAGAGGATGATCACCGGTCCCGAAATGTTTGAGCGCTTTCTGCCTTACGCGATGGCGTTCGGCGTCGAGCGCCGCTGGGCAGCCGCCTTCGCGGACCTGTATACTGAACCTCCGAACTGGTACCGGGGGTACGGTTCATCGACATTTCATACGAGCACGTTCACGAACGATTTGGGGGGCCTTTCGTCCCGCGCTTCAACTGCCATGACCTCGGCTCCACGTAGCTCCGGCGGCTCCGGATTCTCGGGAGGCGGTGGGTTCTCGGGAGGCGGTTTCGGCGGTGGGGGCGGCGGAGCCTTTTAGGAGAATCGAACAATGACATTGCACATCGATATCAGTCAGGCGAGCCGAGGTGGCCGCCGCATAAGACACGCGGCTGCGGCGATAGCAGCCGCCGCGTTGCTGGCCGGCTCCACGCCGGACTCACTTTCGGCGGCTCAACAGGCCCAGAGCACCGAGCCAGCCGAATCTTCAGCGGAATCTTCGGCTCAGGAACGGTTTCAAAGTGATGTTCAGTGGTTGTCAGCTGACGAGCGCGAGGGGCGCGGAGCGGGAACGAGTGGCCTGACAGAGGCGGCACATTGGCTGGCCGCACGCTTCGAAGAACTCGGCCTCGAGCCCGCGGGCGACTCGGGCGGGTTCCTGCAGGCGCTCTCCGTCCGTCTTCCGGGCGATGAGATTCATAACGCGGTCGGCATCGTCGAGTCGGAGGCGGCCGACCGGCTCCCGGGCACCGTGATCATCGGGGCCCACTACGATCACCTGGGCTTCGGCGGTGAGGGTTCGCTCGAACCCGATCAGCACGTGGTACACAACGGAGCCGATGATAACGCGTCCGGAACAGCAGCCCTGCTCGAAGTGGCCCGCGGCCTGATGCTGCGCCGGGATCAACTCCGCCGTGACATCGTGCTCGTGGCCTTTTCCGGAGAGGAGGGAGGCCTGATCGGTTCCTCCATGTTCGTGCACGCTCCTCCGCAGGGTGTCGAGCTTTCATCGGTGGTCGCCATGCTGAACATGGACATGGTCGGCCGCCTGCGGGACGACCGTCTGGCTGTGCTCGGCGGAGAATCTGCCGTGGAGTGGGTCGAAATCGTAGAGCCTCTTTGCGTGCAGCGAGACTTGCAGTGCTCCATCACAGACGACGGATTCGGGGCCTCGGATCACTCCTCATTCTACGCCGCCGGCATTCCGGTCCTGCACTTTTTTACCGGCGCGCATCCGGAATACCATAAGCCAAGCGATGACGCGGCACTCATAAACGCTGCGGGCGGGGTACGGGTGGCCGACCTTGTTCTGTCTGTCGCCGTGGAGATGTCGCGGCGCGAAGCTCCGCTGAGCTATGTCAAATCAGAGCGGCCCGCGTCAGAGGGACGCATGGCCGGAGGCGGGGCGCGGCTCGGCACGATTCCGGACTACGCCGGCTCACCGGACGGACTCCCAGGCGTGCTGCTGTCGGCCGTACGCTCCGGAGGACCCGCCGAGGCCGGAGGACTGCGCCGGGGAGACCTCATCGTACAGATCGATACGACCGTTATCGGTGACATAGAGGACTTCATGATGGTTCTGCAGTCTGCCACTCCAGGGCAGAAAGCAGAGATTACCGTGATCCGGGACGGCGAACGAGTCGCCCTTGATGTGACGTACGGCAGCAGAAACTAAGTAATTGCAGGCGATTGGCATGTCCTCGCCGACACTGGCGCCACTCTTCCCGGTGGCCTGCCTCTTGCGCTGATTCCGCCGCGACATTGCATCCGGTAGCTGAGCCCAGCGCGCGGGTTCAGCGCCTGACCGGATGCGGCATCAACGAATCGGCCATCGGTGAGCGAACTCAAAGCCCTAACCGCATTATTTGAGAGCACCCGAGTCATCGGCCTGCGAGATACTCTCGAGGGCCTGCTCGAGGAGGTTCTGGAGCACGCTCAGAGGCTCGTCGGCTTCGAGCACGGTGCGTTCATGCTCTACGACCAGGACCTGGGCCTCCTGAGAGTGGCCGCAGTCCGTGGCTATGGCGATCGGGCCGACCAGGTGCTCGACCTGACTCTCGCCCCCGGCCAAGGGCTGTCGGGCTGGGCTTATGCCAATCACCAGGCTGTACGCTGCGGCGATGTGTCGAACGACCCCCGTTACATTGCCGGACTCTACCTGGCCGAGAGTAACCTGGCTGTTCCGTTCAGTGTCCAGGACGAAGTCGTGGGCGTTCTCAACGTGGAATCCGAGGCCCTACACGCCTTTACGGCGGAGCACGAGAAGCTCCTTACCGTACTGGGGGCCCAGGCGGCTCTGGCCATCGTTGCCCAGAGGACGCAGAGCGCTCTCACGCAGCGAGTGGCGCAGCTGGGTGCTCTACACCGGATCAGCCTGCTCGGCAACAAGGGCGGAACCCTGACAGTCACTCTCAACTCGATCCTGGAAATCACTGAAGAAGTCCTGCTGGAGGGACACGCGGCGATCCTTTTGCTCGACGAGGAATCCTCCGTACTCAGATTTGAAGCGGGGCCCGGGTACAGCTCAGACGTGAAGTACCTGGATATTCCGCTCGGACAGGGCGTGACCGGAGCCTGCGCGGCTACGGGTGAGCCGGTCGTGGTCAACGACGTAGCCGAACTGGATGACGACGAGTACATCGTTGGCGTGCCCGGCGCGCGGAGCGAAATCGCGGTGCCGATGGAGGTGGACGGCAAGCTCATCGGGGTGCTCAATGCCGAGTCTCCTCGGTCACATGCCTTCGCGGACATGCACGTGCAGACCCTGACCCTGATCGCCCGTCAGGCCGCAGGCATCATACGGGCGGCTCGGTTGCAGCAGGAGACCCGGCGACTGGCCATCACCGATGGTCTCACGGGACTGTACAATCGCCGCCATTTCTCCCAGCAGCTCGAGGCTAATATCAGCCGGGCCGGCCGGTACGACGAGCGATTCGCTCTCATTCTTATCGACGTTGACCATTTCAAGTCGGTCAACGACCGATTCGGGCACCCGGCGGGTGACCTGGCTCTGCAGGGCATTGCTGACGTGCTGACCGAGGCCCTTCGGGACAGTGATCTTACGGCCCGCATCGGTGGCGAGGAATTCGCCATTCTGCTCATGCGCACCGACCAGGCGCTGGCCACGGAGATCGCCGAGCGGCTGCGAAAACGCATCGAGGAAGTGACTGTTGTTCAAGATCGGGGGCATGCCTCCTTCGATCTCTCCGCCTCCATCGGAGTAGCCTTCTTCCCCGATGGCGGACTAGATTCGAAGTCTCTGATGCGCGCCGCCGATAGGGCTCTGTACCGGGCCAAGCGGCTGGGACGCAATCGGGTGGAGGTGGCAACCACGGGGGGCGAGGAATCCGCGCCGTCGGCGGTCGAGTCTGTGTGAGCGGCGGGCCGTACTCGCCTCCGCTCCGGGACCCTGAGCGGGAGCACGACCATGCTGGCGCACAATCTGGCCGACAAGCAGTGCATTCCCTGCCGCGGTGGTATCCCTCCGCTCGAGGGTGAAGACCTGGAGAGATATCACGCCGAGCTGGGCGGCGACTGGAGCCTGGTAGAGAGTCATCACCTCGAGAAGACGTACCGCTTTCCCGATTTCGCACAGGCTCTGGCGTTCACCAACAAGGTAGGCGCCCTGGCCGAGGAGCAAGACCATCACCCCGACATCCTGCTGTCCTGGGGACGGGTGACAGTGACGATCTGGACCCACAAGATCGATGGCCTCACCGAGAGCGATTTCGTGTTCGCAGCTAAGACGGAGCGCCTGTCTGAAAACTGATTCCTTGCTCCGAGCCCGCCCAAGCCCCGATATTGTCGCGTCTTTTTGCGTAAGCCGGGCTGCACGCCGCATGTCCGGCTGTACATCATGTCCGCAACCACGAGTCAAGCATGCCAGACGCTGACGTGACGCCAACCCCTGATACCCGCTTCTTCGGCCACCCGGCAGGACTGTCTACCCTCTTCTTCACGGAGCTGTGGGAACGCTTCAGCTACTACGGAATGCGGGGGATTCTGATCCTGTTCATGACCGCTGCGATAGCGGACGGGGGAATGGAGCTCAATACCGCCACGGCGGCGGCGATCTATGGCTTGTATACGGCGGCCGTATATCTGTTGGCTCTTCCCGGCGGCTGGGTGGCGGATCGGATCATGGGGCAACGAAACGCCGTGTTCACTGGCGGCGTAATCATTGCCGCCGGCCACTTCAGCATGGCCGTACCGGGCGACCCGACGTTCTATCTCGGACTCGTACTGATCGTCCTGGGAACGGGCCTGCTGAAGCCGAATGTGAGCGCCATCGTCGGCGATCTGTATCCGGAGGGAGGCGCCCGCAGAGACGCCGGGTTCTCGATCTTCTACATGGGCATTAACCTCGGCGCCCTGGTCGGACCGCTGATCGTCGGCTTGCTGGGTGAGAAAGTTAACTGGCACATGGGATTCAGCGCCGCCGGAGTGGGTATGCTGCTCGGGCTTGCCTGGTATAAGATCGGCGGGCACTTGCTGGGTGACGCGGGCCAACTTACGGAGTCAGCCCGTGACACTCTGCCTCAAGCCAAGAGGAGCTTTCTGCTAGGAGTCGGTGGCATCGCCGGTGTTGCAGCCTTGCTGTGGGCACTGAACAACGCCGGCACTATGAGCATCACGCTGGAAGGATTCGCGCAGGGCACAGGAGTCTTCATCGTCGCCCTGGCAATAGTCTATTTCCTTTCTGTAATCCTGTTCGGTGGGCTCGAAACGATCGAGAAGAAACGAGTCGTAGTCATCTTTCTTCTTTTTCTGGGTGCGGCCATTTTCTGGTCAGGATTCGAGCAGGCCGGGTCCTCACTCAATCTGTTTGCCGCTGAGCTCACCGACCGCTCGGTATTGGGCTGGGAGATGCCAGCCAGCTTCCTTCAGTCGATCAACCCCTTCTTCATCATCGTGCTGGCGCCCGTGTTCGGCTGGATGTGGATCGCGCTCGGATCAAGGGTTCCCTCGCTTCCGGTGAAATTCGGGCTCGGATTGCTGCTGCTCGGTGTAGGGTTTCTGGTGATTGCCTGGGGCGCCACGTATACGGTAGAGGGCACTCTCGTGAGCCCCGCCTGGCTCATCGCGACATACTTCCTGCACACCTGCGGCGAGCTGTGCCTGAGCCCGGTCGGCCTGAGCAGCGTCACGAAACTGGCCCCCAAGCGCTACGTGGGACAGATGATGGGCACCTGGTTCATGGGTTCAGCCCTCGGCAACTTGATCGCAGGACTTCTCGCGGGCCGTTTCGATGTCATGCCGCTTCCGCAGCTGTTCGTCTCTGTGAGCGCTTTCGTCGGGGTCGTCGGCGTGCTCTTCTTCCTGTTCAGCCGTCCGATCAAGCGTCTGATGGGCGGAGTTAGCTAAGGAATAGAGGTGGGAGAGAAAGACGTACACCTCGCGGTTGACCAGGAGAAGCTCCGGGTCTTCACGCAGCAGCTTCTAAGGGACGTCCAGGCCCTGGAGACTATGCTCGACGGTGGCGTAATCGAGTCGGGGATTCGCCGGGTCGGAGTCGAGCAGGAAATGTTCCTTGTGGACAAGATGTGGCGCCCGGCGCCGATCGCTGTCGAACTGCTGGAGGCGCACGACGACGATCGTGTCGTCAGCGAGATCGGGCGCTTCAACCTCGAGGCCAACCTCTCTCCGCGCCTGTTCGGCGGCGACTGCCTGAGTCAGATCGAGACCGAATTACGGGAGGTTCTGGCCGGCATCCATGAGACTGCGCGTCAGTTCGACGCGGATCTCGTTCTGACGGGAATCCTCCCGACGCTGCGCAAGTCGGACCTGTCCATGGATAACATGGTGCCAGAGGCGCGCTACTACGCGCTCAACGAGGCGCTTACCAAGCTCCGGGGCGGTCCCTACGAACTGCGTATTACCGGGACAGACGAGCTGGCCGTCACCCATGAGTCCGTCATGCTGGAGGCGGCCAACGCGAGTTTTCAGGTCCACTTTCAGGTCGGCCCGGAGGAGTTCGCTCGCCTGTACAATATCGCGCTCGCGGCCACCGGACCGGTGTTATCAGCGGCGGTCAATTCACCGCTCATGTTCGGTAAACGCCTTTGGCACGAGACGCGCATCGCCGTTTTTCAGCAGTCTGTGGACACACGCGCGCCTATGTCAGAGCTGCGTGAGGTGGCGCCAAGGGTGAGCTTCGGTCGCGCCTGGATTGATGCCTCGGTTCTGGAGATCTTCAGGGAAGACATCGCTCGTTTCAGAGTAATCCTGGGCCGCGAGGTAGAAGAGGATCCGTTCGAAGCGCTGAGTGAAGGGCGGCCTCCGCGACTCCAGGCTCTTCAGCTTCACAACAGTACCGTCTATCGATGGAACCGGGCCTGCTACGGAATAGGGGGAGGTAAGGCGCACCTTCGCATCGAGAACCGCGTTCTACCGTCCGGACCCAGCGTCCAGGACGAGGTGGCGAACGCCGCCCTCTGGTTCGGGGTCATGAGTGCTCTGGCGGAGCAGCACGCTGATATTCGCACAGTGATCGATTTCGATGCGGTGCGCACGAATTTTCTGGCAGCGGCCAGGCAAGGCCTGGACGCGCAGCTCACATGGCTGGATGGAAAGACGCGGACGGCCCAGTCTCTCGTCCGTGAGCACCTGCTCCCGCTGGCGCGTGAGGGGCTGGAGGCGGGTGGAATCTCAGCCACGGACTGCGACCGGTACCTGGGCATAGTGGAGGATCGCATTCAGGCCCGAACGTCAGGCTCCCAGTGGCTCATAAGCTCACTCACGGAAATGGGCGGCCAGGGGACGAGCGAAGAAAGGACAGCCGCTCTCGTTGCGGCAACTGTGAACCGGCAGCGTTCTGGGGAACCCGTTCACACCTGGAAGATCGGGGAGCTGGAGGAGGCGGGCGGTTGGAAACCCAGTTTTCTGCGCGTAGAGCAGTACATGGCCACGGACCTACTGACAGCCAATGAGGACGAACCGATCGACCTCGTAGCCAACCTGATGGATTGGCACAAGATCCATCACATTCCGGTTGAGGACAATCAACACCGGCTCGTCGGTCTCGTGTCTCATCGGCCTCTGCTTCGCTTTCTGGCCAACAACAAGAGCCCTGACGACAAGCCGATTCCCGTGAGGGAGGTCATGGAGAGGGATCTGATTACGGTGGACCGCAGCGCCTCCACCATGGAGGCGATCGAACTTATGAGAAAACATGGCATTTCATGCCTTCCGGTCGTGCAGGACGATCAGCTGATTGGAATCGTTACCGAGCACGACTTCATGAAAATCGCGGGGCAACTCCTCGAGGAGATGCTGACGGAGTGAACTCGGACCCAATGACGGAGGGCGGACAGCCGAGGCAGGCCTCCGCCGTCTCGGTACCTCAAGACGCAGGGCCCAGCCGTGAGCTGGGCCGTTACGGATCCGGCGACGGACCTACGCTGGTCTGTGTGGCGGGGCTGCACGGTAACGAACCGTCCGGAATCTTGGCTGTCGACCGCGTCCTGTTTTTGCTGCATCGGCGCCAGCCGGCTTTTCGAGGCCGGTTCATAGCCTTTGCCGGCAACCTTCCAGCGCTTCGCGAGCGCCGCCGCTTTCTGAGCTCAGATCTCAATCGCGGCTGGCACACCCGGCGCGTCTCTGGGCTGCGCGAAAGAAGCCAGGCTGGAGCGGCCTTACCGGCAGAAGATAACGAGATCGTAGAGTTGACCGAGGCAATCGATGAGACATTTCTGGATGCGGCGAACGGTCTCTACGTAGTGGATCTTCACACCACCTCGTCCGTCAGCGCCCCGTTCGTCACGCTTGGAGATACGCTGCGCAACAGATCGTTCGCCCGGATGCTCCCCGTTCCCTTCGTCCTCGGAATCGAAGAGCAGGTCGACGCTCCGATGCTCGAGTATCTCAGCGAACGAGGCGCAGTCACGATGGGAGTCGAGGCTGGACAGCATGACAGCGCGGCGTCTGTCGACCGTCATGAGTGGGCCCTGTGGGCTGTCCTTCAGCGCCTGGGCTGCCTTGACCTGGCGCATGTTCCCGAGGCCTCCGGCAGCGTGCGGCAGCTGCGGGAATCAACCCTGGGCCTGTCTCGCGTGTTCGAAGTCAGACATCGGCACGAAGTAACTCCCAACGACGGCTTCGTCATGCGCCCGGGCTACCGGAACTTCCAGAAGGTCGAACAGGGCGAGGTGGTGGCCGACAATAGACGGGGAGAAATCTCCGTACCTGAGGACGGCTACCTGTTTCTCCCGCTGTATCAGGCGATGGGAGACGACGGCCTGTTTATAGTTCAGCCGGTGGCACGGGCCTGGCTACGCCTGTCGTGGCTTCTGCGCCGCCTTCGGGTATCCGAGATCGTTCACTGGCTGCCAGGGGTCCACCGGCTTCCAGAGCGCCCCAACACGATGCTCGTGAGCCGCAAGATCGCCCGCTGGTTCGCGGTACAGGTGTTTCACCTTCTGGGCTACCGGCGGGACAGAACATCAGAAGAATATTACGTCTTCGGCCGCCGCTCCTACGATCTCGAGGTGCCGGACGAGCTGAAGCCCGTCTAATCATCCGGCTGGAAGTCATCACCCGGCAGGTAGAAAATCCCTCAGCGCCTCGAACAGCGCCTCCATATCGGCCGTCTCGTTGTACACGTGCGGAGAGACTCTGACCGCGTCACCTCGCAGAGACACATGAATCTGTCGCTGCGCCAATTCCGTCTGCAGCTCTTCGATCGACACCTCTGCTGGTAGTCTGAGGCCGAACAGATGGTCTCCGCGCCACGCATCCGACTCCGCTTCCAGTCCCAGGCCGCGCGCGGCAAGGAGAAAGTCGCTGGCCAGCGCCGAACAGTGCTGCTCAATAGCTGATACAGACCATTCAAGTAGAAGCTCCAGGCTGGCCAGCAGCATGGGCAGCAGAATGAAATCGGCCACCTGGCCTACGTCGAAACGGACGGCACCTGGCCTGTATTCCTCCTTCAAGTCCGCGATGCTTCGAAAATCATCGCTCTGCGGCCGGCTGAGCCAGGTTTCCTCTAGCGGCTCCCCACCGTCGAACCGGTCTCCGAAATAGGCCACCCCTGTGGAATAGGGCCCTAGCAGCCATTTGTAGCCCGCCACGATCAATGCGTCAGGCCGGATCTCTTCCACGCTGAACGGTACGGCGCCAACCGACTGAGTTCCGTCGATCACCAACGCGGCTCCGACTTCCCGAGCCCGCCCTCCCAGCCGAACCAGGTCGAAACGGGTCCCATCCGTCCAGTGAAAGGCTGGCAGAGCCACGACGGCGGTGGCTGAATCGATGGCCTCCCACAGCCGCTCGTTCCAGAGTCTTCCCCGCTCCTCCCTCTCGGCGGGCGGATCGACAACGCGCACCTCCAAGTCGTTGGCCTTGGCAAGCCGCAGCCACGGATAAGCATTGCTGGGAAACTGCTCCCCGGACAAAACGATGTTCTGCCCTGGACTCACGGCACAGTTGCGAGCCGCGGTCGAGATCCCGTACGAGGCGGAAGGTGTGATGGCCACCCGCGTCGGGTCCGCCTCGACGAGTCGGCCGAAGGCGGCACGGATGGCATTGGCGTCGTGGAAGAAGTCAGGCGCAAATATGCGGGACGGCACCCGCTTTCGGCGCATCCCGGTCACGCCGGCTTCCTCAGTCCGGCGGGGCAGTGGAGACATATAGGCGCAGTTCAGGTAGACGAGCCCAGCCGGAAGTTGAAATTCGGAGCGGCCGAATTCAGTCACGTTCGCTCAGGCTCAGTCAACGCGTGCCCGAATTCCGGCCAGCACGCTGCCCAGAAGGGCGATGAGCACAGCGGCCCAACCGGCCACATCGCCGAAACGCGCATAGAGCGTCAGGCCGTCCGTGGTTTCGATCTGTACGATCCTGGCGTCGGGCACGAAGAGTTCGGTCCGCTCATGCCAGCGGCCCAGCGGATCTACCGCTCCTGAAACACCGGTGTTGCCCGCCCGGGCTATCCCCACGCGGTTCTCGATGGCGCGCATGACGAGGTGTGCCGGATGCTGCGAAAGTGCGCTGCTTCGGCTCCACCAGGGCTCTTCCCTCCCGAACCAGGCGTCATTGGTGATGTTCACGAAATAGTCGGCCCCGCCGCGGCGCAGGCTGCGCGAGTGCTGCGTGAAAATCGATTCGTAGCAGATGAGCACTCCGAGCGACGACCCGTTGAGGGGAATGGGCTCTGGAGGACGCCCCACGGCAAAGCCGCCGAAGAACGGCACGTTCCGAAACCATTCCGGGTTCACGAAAGGTACTCTTTCCACAATCGGCACCAGCATTCGTTTGTCGTAGCGGCTGTGAATGGTCCCCAGGCTGTCCACCAGAAAGGCCGAATTGTAGTAGTTGTAGTAGCCGCCGCCCTGGTCGTCGGCGCCAAGCGCTCCGAACAGGACAGGCGCCTCCAGCCGAGACGCGAGGGAAGCCGTCCAAGCAATCACCGCGGCGTTCTGGGAAACGCCCAGAGATGGGATCGAATCCATGAACTCTGGAAACACGGTCTCGGGCAGCAGGACCAGATCCGTAGCCCCGTCGTTCGGCAGGCGGTTGTCGACCAACCATTCGATCGCGACGCGGGCGCTGTCTGATGCCAGGGTGCGGTGCAGCTTCAGGTCTTCCGGAATGTTGGGCTGCACGACCGCGACCTGAGCTACGGTCCGCGTCTCCAGCGACTTCCAGCGCTGAAGTCCATAGGCGGCTGGAATGACGATCACCAGCAGGGCGGCCAGACCCAGGCGCCGGGCATGGGACCGGCCGCCCGGGCCGGATTCCGGCCGAGCACGCAGAGCCAGGACTGCCTCCGCAAGCAGGCCGTTAACGAGCACCAGCCACAGGGTCAACCCGCGGGACCCGACGAGGTCAGCGGCCCCGATCAGCCACGGAAATCCGGTCAGCGTGTCTCCCAGCCCCATCCACGGAAACTCGACGTCTCCCAGGTGGGCGCGCAGCCATTCCATAGCGGTCCAGAACACCGGAAGCCCCACCCACAATGGCCAACCGAGGCGGGTTCGTACGGTATGAGTGCCCAGCGCCGCGACGGCGAGGAATCCGGACATGATCAGAACCGGCGCAACGAAAGCCAGCAGGGCCAGCCAGGTGTAGTACACCAGCGCCGTGAACAACCAGTAAAACACGAGGGTGAAATAGAGGAGACCCAGGAAGTAGCCCCCGCGGAGCGACTCCCCTCGGCCCTGAGAGTCATCGGACAGGCTGGCCAACCATACCGCGAACGGGACGAGAGCGACAAAAGACGGGACGAGAAGGTGAAACGGGGGGTGCGCGAGACCCAGGAGGGCGGCACTCAGCAGCAGCCAGCGCACCCGCCCCGGTAGCCTGAAGGCGGACCGAAGGCTCAAAGCTCGACCTCGCGGCCCTCCCTGGCCGACGTATAACACGCGGCCGTGATTCTCATCAGAGCACGCTGCTCGTCGGGTGACTCGACGGGCTTATCCCCGCGCACGTAGCGCAGAAAGTCAGCCCACTCCTGCCGATAGGAGTCCGTGTAGATCGCCGATCGCGACCGCTCCAACGGAGGGGTCACATCAGTCAGTCCTGTTTCCATCCGGCGGCTGATCCTGAACGGCAATGAACTGGCCGTGCCCTCCGCCGCAAGCAACTGGAGAGCATGGTGGTCGCTCTCGTCCTGCAGTTCCCAGGTCACGTCGAAACTGATGGTGAGACCTCCCTCGAGTTGCAGGAGGCCGAACGCCGAGGCCTCGACTTCCGCCTCGCTCGGTGCCGGGTGAAACCGCGCTGACACCCGCTCGACCTGCGGATAGCCCAGAATCCATAGAGCCGCATCCAGAGCCGGAACGCCCACATCCATCATGACCCCGGCGCCCGGCGAAGACGCGTCTCTGCGCCAACCTCGCCTCGGACGCTTCTGGCGGCGATTGTGCCAGGCGGTGTGCACGAAGAACGGCTTTCCCAGTTCGCCGCTCCTCACGAACTGCTGAATCGACCTCAGGTCGAAGCTGTATCGGTGATTCATGGCGACCATCAGTTGACGGTTCGCCGACGCCGCCGTCTCGATGAGCCGATCCGCCGCGTCCACTGTGGGGCACAGCGGGCGCTCGCAGAGCACGTGCAGGCCAGCGCCAAGAGCCTCCAGAACGATCGACTCGTGGGTACTGGTGGGCGAGCAAACCAGGACCGCATCAAGGCGGGTGTCTGCCAGCAGATCTGTGAGGCTGAGAGCGACGCCCGGGATGCCATATCGCTCCGCGATCGTCGTAACCTTGCTTCGAGCTGGATCGACGATCCCCACCACCTCTACGTCCGGGAGGCGCATAAGGATCGGGAGGTGCACGGCCTGAGCGGCCGATCCGGCGCCGATGATACCGACCCGAACGTTTCGATCCACGAGATCAACGCCCTCCGAAGTAGTAAGCGAATCCGCCTGCGACAGCTACATTGTTGGCGTCTGTGACCAGGGATCCGCGAACGTCCCCGTACACGATCCAGCCGCCCTGAAGCGCGAGTTCGAGTCCAGCCACCGCCGACAGTCCAGCCGTAATCACCCGGTCGTCCAGAAAGGTTCCCTCGATCGCGGCGCCCGAATCGTTCAACAGGTAGGCATCGAGCCCGATCCCGACATATGGCGCCAAACTGGATCTGCGGCTGGTCCACTGGAAATCGACTCCTAGAACGGCGACAGACCGTTCTATCACACCCAGGTCAATGGCCGACGGCGGCAGCAAGGCCAGTTCGGCGATCCGGGCTTCCAGCGCCTGAATCTCTGTCGCGTTCACGCTCTCCTTCCAGAATCCCAGACGCGGCACGACCCGAATACCCGGCCCTAGAAATCCGAGATCGGATCTCACCTCGAATCCAAGTCCGTCGTCCGTGTCTGAAGCGCCTACGTACGTCAGGTTCACGCCCAGAGCCCGAAATCCGAGATTCTCGTAGTCATAGTCGGCCAGGTTCTGCGCCGCCGCCGGCCTGACCCCCAGGCCCACCAAGAGCACTAGGCTCAACGCCGCCCCCCGCAACGCACTTCGGATCCCACACCCAACCCTTCGTCCACCTTCCGTCATCCCAACCCCCTCCTGATTATGCGCTAGTATGCGCCGACCACCTTTGCACCCACATAGTACGTGCCCAATATCTCCGAGTACCCCTGCCCCGCCCGCGCCCGTCCGAGCGCTCCGAACTGGCACATTCCGGCGCCGTGCCCATACCCCCGTCCGTGCAGCCGGATTCGTTCCGGATCATCACCCTCTGCCACCTCGAAATCCGTCGAGTTGAGGATTCTGTCCGCCGCGTCCCTGAGCGCAAAACGTATGTCCAGCCGGGTAAGTTCGGCGTCCAGGCCCGGTCCGACAAAGGCGAGCGCTTCCACCCGGCCACTTCGCGTTCGGGAGCGAACCTCGAGTCGATCGATGTGGGGCATATCGCTCTCCTCGATGCCGAAATAGGCGGCCAGCAGAGGTCGGATGCGCTCGTTCAGTTCGGCCCGGCTCCACTCTGCCTCCCAGCGATAGCGGGGCGAAATCGCACAGTAGTCCGCTCCGTCAGGGCCGGCATCGGAAACGGACTGCAGATACGGGGCGCCCGGACGATCCATGACTTCCTCGACCGGAGCTGTTCTACCTCCACAGGTGGAATGATAGAAGGCGCGAATGGGCCGGCGCTCATATACGAGGAGTTCTCCGCGCGTGGACTCGACTGCTCGATCCGCGTCCTCGCGCTCAGCTGACCAGCCGCCGTAAGCCTGATCCTCCACGCTCCCGAACACGTCGAAGCCCAACTCCTCCCGCGCACCGAGATGTGCGATGGCATACGTCCGGGCCGCTACCGTCTGGGCCTGAACGGCCGCGAATTCTTCTGCTGTGCGTGTACCGATCTCGATGGGCACGACCCCGCGCAGATAGTCCTCCAGAGGCAAGCTGTTGATAGCCGTTACGGTAGAGGAGCTGTGCACCGCCACCTCGGCACTGCCCCGGTATGACGTCGCACCGATATGCAGCGGGCTGCCGGTCTCGGCGGGCTCGACGTGGATTCGCCGCAGTGGCGGACCGATTCGAAGTTCGGCCGGAGCCGTGGCGACCAGACGGTCAGCCCGGACCTCCAGCACCAGAGAACCACCCGCCGCCACGCGGCCGACCTCAGCTCCTGTCAGTGGATCTGTCAGAACCAATCCGGCCGGAGAGGAAAGCCTCGTCGATGGAACAGCAACCTCGATACCGACACGCACTGTCGGCTCGGCGCCGACCGGCCAGACGCCGAACGGACCTGACGGTGCGGCGGTCGCAAGCGCCACGAAAAGGGTCGCAGCTCGTCTCATTTGCCCCAAGCTCCTTCCAGCCCAATGGACACGACAGGTAACGCCCGGCCAGGCCGTTCGGCCGGCTGACGACGAAGCTGCCGGTGTGTGGCGGGCGCAGGACGAATCTCTCTCAACACGTCCGCCTCCAGGTCGAAATCGTCCGCCGCCGTGACTCTGACCTCCACGATGGACCCTGGCGTCACGCCGACCTTCCCCTGCAGGCGGGTAATGCCGTCCACGTCGTCCGCCTGGCCGGCTGTACGGCCCGTCGGCGCAGGGCCAGCCGTTTTCACCAGAACCTGCCTTATTCCGCCTATTTCGCGATCCAGGCTGTCAGCGCTGATGGCGCGCTGCACTTCCAGAAGCTCGGCTAGCCGTTCCTGGCCCACATCGAAAGGTACGTAGAGATCCTCCATGTCCGCAGCGGCCGTGCGCTCCTGAGGAGAAAACGCGAAAGCGCCCAGCCGGTCGAACTCCACCTCTTCCATGAAGTCGAGCAAGGCCCTGAAATCTGCGTCCGTCTCACCCGGAAAGCCGACCATCACAGTCGTTCTCAGAGTCAGATTCGGAATCGCATTTCGCAGCATGCGAAACTTGTTCAGCAGAGATTCGCGGCGCTCGGGACGGCGCATTCTCTCCAGCACGGGATCGCTGGCGTGCTGGATCGGCATATCCAGATAGGGAAGAATCCGCTCTTCCGCGCCAACCAACCGTATCAACTCTTCGCGCACGCCGGCGGAATAGATATACAGCAGGCGAAACCAGGGTATCGTGGTCTCGCCCAACAGGCGCCTGAGCAATTCCGTAATGTTGGTTCTGGGCGACAAGTCTCGCCCGAAGTGAGCCAGATCCTGCGCGACCAGATTCAGCTCCACCGCACCCTGCGCCTCCAGGCGCTGCGCTTCCGCTACCAGCTGGTCAACCTCGAACGATCGGTGCCGACCTCGCCACAAAGGGATGGCACAGAAGGCGCACCCGTGACTGCAGCCCTCGCTGACCTTGAGGTAGCGAACGTGCTGTAGATCCCCCAGCGGAGTCCGGTCGCCAGGATGGGTCGGGTCAGGATCGCCAAGCAGGCCCCGCCCTCGCAGTTCAGGAATCAGCCTGTCCATGTCTCGGAGGCCGACGAAGAGGTCTACCTCGGGAAGAGCAGGCTCTAGTTCCTGGCGATACTGCTCCACGAGGCAGCCGACAGCTACGAGAGCCTGACATCGTCCGTCCCGCTTGAGGCGGCTCATGTCGAGCAGCGTCTCGATGGATTCTTCCTTGGCCGCATCGATGAAGCCGCACGTGTTCACGAGGACGAGATCCGCCGCACCGAGGTCTTGAGTGTGCTCTGCGCCGTGCTGGGCCAGGACCGAGAGGATGCGTTCCGAATCCACAGTGTTCTTGTCACAGCCGAGACTGACCAGTCCAAGCTTCATCCCGCGAACAGGTCAGCGCCCGGAGGGATCGTGAAACGGAATTCTGAATCCGATATCGCAGCGTTCGGCTTCAGGTTTGTCAGGGTCACGGTGCGGATCGTCTCGTTATGTTCTGTGATCTCGAACCGGCGGACAAGGAATGTCTCCGTGTCTACCCAGACGCGGACGGAGCGGTAGTGCGATTGGCCCAGCGGCTCAAGTGAGATCAGGTGGGTGGTAGCCTGCCCCACTGTCTTAGTTCCACCATAGACCGCCTCGTACCCGTCTCGGGCTTCGAGAAAGATGCGGCCTTGCAGGTCAGCCATGCCGGCGCCGGTCGCGTTGGCTTCGATAGAGGAGCGGATGACCTGATCGGGATGAGTGCTCGGATAGTACAGCCACAGGTGCTCCCCGTCAGCCACGATCTTGTCCCCGGAAGGCTCCACAAAGTCCATCTTGAACCGGCCGGGACCCTTCTGATACCAGACCCCGTTTCCGGTCCTGCTGCGCTCCAGAATCGGAATCTCGATTGTCTGTTCGAAGTCGGCCTGCATCGATGTCAGCTCGGCGTACGTCGCCTCAGCCCGAGCCAGAAGTTCGCGCACGTCAGGACCGGACGCCTCCTGTGCGAACGCAGAGGGTGCCGCCGCGAGCGCACACCCGGACAGAACAGCGGCCGCCGAGCGCCACCGCATCACACTACATATGTTCATATTCCATCTCCCACTCCCGCCTCCTCACCGCTGAGGAGAGCTTCGAGCTGGGCGTGGCTGACAAGAACCTCACGGGGACGTGACCCGTCCGATGGACCGAGGACCCCCGCTTCATGTAACTGATCGACGATTCGAGCCGCTCTTCCGTAACCGATCTTCAGGCGTCTCTGCAGAAGACTCGTGGAGCCACCCTTGTTGTTGATGACAGCTTCAGCCGCGCGTCTGAAGTACGGGTCCCATTCGGGATCCAACCCCGCCCCCCCGGCGTCACCGGCCTGCGCCTCCTGCTCCCGTTCGCGGACCTCTTCCACGATGTCCGGCTCGGCTGCTTGGGCCTTCTCTGCCTCCTCGCGCGCCGCGGTCTGCTCACGATACCAACCCAGAAGCCGCTCCGTATCCCGGGTGGTAATAAACGCGCCCTGAATCCGGTGCGGATCCGACTCGCCCGGCGGCAGGAACAGCATATCCCCGTTGCCGAGCAGGCTCTCCGCCCCGTTCTGGTCCAGAATCGTCCTGCTGTCCGTCTTCGAGGCGACCCGAAACGCGATACGGCACGGAAAATTCGCCTTGATCAGGCCGGTGAGTACGTTTACCGACGGCCGCTGGGTCGCCACGACGAGGTGGATGCCCACAGCCCGCGCTTTCTGAGCCAGAATCGCGAGCGGGGTCTCGATCTCCGACTGGACGGTCATCATCAGGTCGGCCAACTCGTCGATGAGCAGCACGACGTATGGAAGAGAACCCTGTGTGTACTCACCCATTCGCCCCACAGCCTGACTGATGTCGTCGCCGCGTCGCACTCGCCTGTTGAACTCAATCAGATTGCGGCAGTTGTTGGCGGACAGAAGTCCGTAACGCCGCTCCATTTCGTACACGGCCCACTTGAGAATCACGGCGGCTTCGTTGTTGTCCGTCACCACCGGATGCCGCAGGTGGGGAAGATCATTGTAGACACTCAGCTCGACCATCTTCGGGTCTATCATGAGCAGGCGCAGATCGGCCGGAGAGTAGCGGAACACGAGGCTGGTGATGATCGTGTTTATGCAAATGGACTTTCCGGATCCGGTGGCCCCCGCGATCAGCAGGTGGGGCATTCGGGCCAGATCGGCCGCATAGGGCTGACCAGCCAGGTCGCGGCCCAGGGCCAGCGGAAGCGCGGCCTTCGCGTCTACGAACGCTTCGGACTCCAGTATGTCCCGCAGGGCCACGATTTCGGGCTTCGGGTTGGGAACCTCGACACCCACAGCGCCCTTGCCGGGAATTGGCGCCACGATGCGAACCGATGGCGCCTTCAGCGCCAAAGCCAGATCATCCGAAAGAGCCGCGATCTGTCCGACCTTGACCCCGGCCGCTGGAACGACTTCGAACTGTGTCACGGCGGGGCCCGTGGTCCAGCCGCCGATCCGCCCCTCGACCCTGAACGTGGCCAGCTTTTCGATCAGAATCTGACCCAGCGACTCCAGCTGGCCGGATTCCATGCCGGACTTACTCGCGCTCGGAGCCGACAGCAGCTCCGTCGCGGGAAGCTCGATCTGACCCAGGTCGCCAGTGTCCTGAAGTACAGGTTGGGGCTCTGATTCGACTGGCTCTTCCGCCTCTTCCGGTCCGGCAGCCTCCGGCTCGGCCTCGAATGCCAACTCCGGATCAGGCCTGTCGGGCGCTTCCTCCCAGGGCGAGGGCGCCGCATTCTCACGCCGCGTGGAGATTGCGCCCAACTGGTCTCTAAGGTGCGCAGCCGCTCTCCCGAGCTTGGTCGCGGCCACGCCGCCCGCGAGGCTCGCCACGCCGCCCGCTTGCTTGGCAGCCAGTACGGGAGACCAGCCCAGCGTGAGGACGACTACGGCGACCAGCAGCGACACGACAATGAGAATGGCGCCCACTTCTCCGAAACCAGCCAGGAGAAGACGGCCAAACTCCGCGCCGAGCCAACCGACGCTAGCGCCGATCTCTGGTCCACGTGCGGACAGCAGCCAGCCCCCCGCCGGCGCGACGAGAAGGAGGGCCGCGGTCAGGATAGACCAACGCACGGACGACTTGGCACTCAGCAGGCCGAAGAAGTGAAAGCCCCAGATGAATGCCGGTGCGGCCGCCAGGACAGCCACCAACCCGACAAGCCACGTCACTATACCGTGCAGCCCGGCGCCCACCGGGCCAATCACATTGGAACCGTCCGAAGTAAACCCGGGAGAAAGGAAGGCCAGAACCAGGAGCACCCCCAGTGCCAGCAGACCTACCCCCAGAGCTTCCGATCGTTGCTGCTCGTCTAGCAAGCGGACCGCCTCATTCTGCTTTCTTCATTCGATCGATGAATCCTGTGTCCACCTTGCCGGCCGCGAAATCCGGATGGCGGATGACCCGCTTCAAGAACGGAATCGTCGTGTGCACGCCCTCGATAATGAACTCGTCAAGCGCATGATACGCTCTGCCCAGGGCCTCCTCACGCGTGTTGCCATGTACGATAAGCTTAGCGAGCAAGCTGTCGTAGTAGGGTGGAACCGCATACCCGGCGTACACGTGAGTGTCCATGCGCACACCGGGCCCGCCGGGAGCGTGAAACGCTGTGATCATACCGGGGGAGGGGCGAAAATTGTGCGCCGGATCCTCCGCGTTAATTCGGCACTCGATAGCATGGCCACGCAGTTCGGGCGAACCGGACAACGTCAGCTTCTCACCGGCAGCCACCTTAATCTGTTCCTTGACCAGGTCCACCTGCGTTGTCACCTCGGTAACGGGATGTTCGACCTGAATTCGTGTGTTCATCTCCATGAAGTAGAACTCACCACTCTGGTCCAGCAGGAATTCTACTGTGCCCGCGTTCCGGTAGTCGATCACTTTCCCGGCATTGACGGCCGCCTCACCCATGGCTGCGCGCAGCTCCGGAGTGAGCGCCGGGCTCGGCGATTCTTCGATCAGCTTCTGGTGACGCCGCTGTATCGAACAATCGCGTTCCCCAAGATGCACCAGATTACCATGATTGTCGCCCAGAATCTGGATCTCTACGTGCCTCGGCTGAGCGACGAATCTCTCCAGGTAGACACGGCCATCCCCGAAATTGGACTCGGCCTCATGGCGCGCCACCTCGAATGAGGACACGAGGTCGTCCTCCGTCTCCGCCACCCGCATCCCCTTCCCGCCTCCACCGGCAGCCGCCTTGATAATCACCGGGAACCCTATTCGGCGTGCTTCATCGAGAGCCTCGGCTGCCGTGTCCACCTCGTTCTCCGAACCAGGCACGACAGGAACACCCGCCGCGATCATCGTCCTGCGGGCCTCTGCCTTATCGCCCATACGCCGAATCTGGTCTGCGGTCGGGCCGATGAAAGTGATATCCGATTCTTCGCAAATCTCTGCGAATTCGGCGTTCTCGGCCAGAAAACCATAGCCGGGGTGGATAGCATCGGCACCAGTGATTTCCGCCGCGGCCAGTATCCGAGGCACGTTCAGATAGCTGTCTTTGCCCGGCGCCGGACCGATGCACACATCCTCATCGGAAAATCTGACGTGGAGGGAATCACGATCAGCCTGAGAGAATGCCGAGACCGTGCTGATGCCAAGTTCGCGGCAGGCCCGGATTACCCGCAACGCGATCTCGCCCCGATTGGCGATTAGAATCTTCTCGAACATGGGGAGGGCCGTCAGGCGGGGTCGATGCGGAAGAGCAACTGACCATACTCGACCGGATCACCGTTCTCGACGCAAATCTCCCGGATCGTACCGGCGACCTCAGCCTCCAACTCGTTCATCAGCTTCATCGCCTCCAGAATGCACAGGGTCTGCCCCTTGGAAACCTTGTCTCCCGCATCCACATATACGGGAGCATCGGGAGCGGGGGCGCGATAGAACGTACCCACCATAGGAGAGACTATGTCCACCAGATCGTCGGCGGCCTCTGGCGCCGCTCCAGCTGGCTCCGCTACGCCCGGCGCGCCCGCAGGTCCGGAAAGAGCCTGGGCCGGCTGCTGGCCAGCGGAGACAGCCGCCGTGGCGGGAGCTCCACTAGCAATGTGCACGGTTGGTGACTTCGCGACTCGGACGCGAGTACCCCAGCGCGAGATTTCGAGGGAGTCGATCTCGGCCCCCTCGACCATGTCGATCACCTTCTGTATCCAGGCTAAGTCAATCATCTGGTGACCCGTTCAAGGTATTTATCCACCGTACGGTCTACGCGCACGATATCTCCGGTCTCGATGAACAGTGGGACCTGCACGACAGCGCCGGTGACCAGCTCGGCAGGCTTGGTACCTCCCTGCGCCGTGTCACCCTTCAGACCCGGGTCGGTTTGGGAGACCTTCAGTTCCACGAACTGCGGAAGCTCGATCGTCAGCACCTGGCCGTCACGGGTCAGCCCCTCGCACTCCATGTTCTCTTCCAGATACGACAGCTGTGACTCGCCGACCGTGGCGGCAGTAAGCGCGACCAGCTCGAAAGTCTCCATGTCCATGAAGTAGTATAGCTGCCCGTCCGTATACGAATACTGGATGGGCTTACGAACCAGGCGCACCTCCTTGACCTTCTCGCCGGCTCTGAATGTCCTATCGATGACCGCGCCGGTGAGCACGTTCTTGAGCTTGGTCCGAACGAACGCGCCCCCTTTTCCGGGCTTCACGTGCTGGAAGTAGGTGATGGACATCAAGGCGCCGCTGATCTCGAGCACCATCCCGTTGCGAAAATCCGATGTATCTGCCATGCCACCTTCCGAATGTTGATTAGAAGATCTCGATCAAATCGCGGGGAAAGCTGGTCAGGACAGCGCATCCGCCGTCCGTGACCACTACATCTTCTTCGATTCTGACACCCCCGCGCCCGGGAAAATACACGCCGGGCTCTACGGTGACCACGTTGCCCCTCATCAGGAGTTCATCGGACCTGTGATGCAGGCGCGGGGCCTCGTGGACCTCCAGGCCAATGCCGTGTCCCGTACTATGGCCAAAACGGTCACCTATCCCGGCCTCTTCCAGCGTATTCCTAGCCCCCGCGTCCACATCGCGTGCCGGACGTCCAGCCTCCACGAGTGCTATCGCGTTGTCGAGCGCCTCGGCCACAGTGGAGTAAATCATGCGCTGCCACTCAGATGCCGACCCGACTACGACAGTGCGGGTCATGTCGGACCGGTAGCCGTCAACTGTCGCACCGAAATCCAGCAGCAAGAAGTCGCCGGCCTGAACCTGACGCTCGGACGGCGTGGCGTGAGGAAGGGCTGTTCGAGGCCCCGACGCCACAATCGTGTCGAACGCGGCGCCTTCAGAGCCTAGCAAACGCATCCTATGATCCAGATTCGCAGCGAGCTCTCGCTCTGTCACGCCCTTCAAGGGACCATCCAGTATCCGGCCTAGAGCCTCATCTCCAAGCTTCGCGGCGCGGCTTAAGGAGTCGATTTCCGTATCGTCTTTCGTGGCCCGGAGCCGCTCGACCCGGTCTGCGGTTGGCTCCCATGCCAAGCTCTCGCACCGGTCTCCCATTTCTGTTCGCTCCCCAACGGTCACGTGCTCGGACTCAAAACCGACTCGCACCATGCCCGGAAGCTCGGATACCAGGCCCGCCAGCGCGGGAATCAGACCATCCGGTGTCACGCGAGGCGTCACACCGTCCAACAGTTCCGCCCCCAGCTGCGTCTCATACCGAAAGTCGGTAAGTAGACAGGCGCCCAGCTGATGGACCAGGAGGAGACCAGACGAGCCCGTGAATCCGCTCAAGTATCGGATGTTGGGAAGGTGACTGACGAGAAGACCGTCCAGGTCGGCGAGCCCCAGGCTGGCCCGCAGCTCCTCCAGTCGGGGCATCAGGTGTCTCGCAGGTGGCCAACGAGACCACGAAGCCCGAATTCATAGCTTGTTTCGCGGAATCCCGTGATCACACCTACGGAAATGTCGGACAGCAACGAAGTACGGCGGAACTCCTCACGCGCGAAGATGTTGGACATGTGGACCTCTACCAGCGGCCGGCGACTGGCGATCAGAGCGTCTCGCAGAGCCACGCTGGTGTGCGAATACCCGCCCCCGTTTACGAGCCAGCCGTGCACCGAGGCCGTGTTAGACTGAATCCATTCGACCAATTCGCCTTCGTGGTTGGACTGGATCTTGATGAGCTCCGCGCCGAGCTCACCCGCCAGATCATCAAGTGTGCGATTGATGTCGGCGAGGGTCGCTGTCCCGTACTGGTCCTGCTCTCTCTCGCCCAGCAGGTTGAGATTCGGTCCGTTGAGAACGCCGATAAGCATGGGTCAGTCCTCCAGGGAGCGTAGCCACTCCTGGAAAAACTCAGACGTGCCCGAGCGCTCGGCTTCGCTGGGAGCGGTGGGAACGGCTGGCGAGATCGGATCCAGTGGCTCGCTATCCGCCCGCGGCTCGGCGTCCGCAGCCGTTTCGATGTCTGCAGCCGTTTCGTTGTCCGCATCCGGCTCGGCAATCTCCGCCGGAGCCGGGCGCGTTCTGGACTGCAACTCCTCCAACGCCGCTTGCAGCTCTTCGTCTTGCGGAAGATCCTTGAGCAATTCGGTGTAAATCTCGGCCGCCCGCTCAGGTTGCCCCTGCGCCGCGTACAGGTCGGCCATGGTTCGGGTAAGCAGGTCTCCGTCACCCGGGACATCTTCCGCGGCGTCGAGTTCGTCGACCGTACCCTCGTCGACCAGCCAACCTTCCAGCGGGTTCGCCGGCGAGTCACCCGACGGCTCGGTAAGATCCTCCAGCTCCGGCAGCACGATCGCGTCTAGCTCGTCTTCGATGAGGGCAAGGCCCGATCGCCAGTTGTCCTGATCGTCTCCGCCGGAGCTCTCGCCGGCGGTGACGACATCTTGTTCATTCGAGTCAGACATCAGAGCGTCCAACGAAAGAAGGAAGTCCTGACCGGCGTCCTCACTCTCGGGTTCAGGAAGCTCCAGCGTGAACTCGCCCGGTTCCTCTTCTTCTTCATCGTCAGCCGGAAGGTCGAAGACGAAATCGGCCGGCTCCACGTCCTCGTCCGCCAGCTCCAGCACGAAGTCGCCGGACTCCGCAGCGGCGGGTTCTTCGTCATCTGCAGCGGCCACGAATTCGTCAAGCGCGTCTGGCTCATCAGCCAGAACGAGCCAGGGCTCATTCTCTCCGGCGACTTCCGAATCGGCTTCCGCCTCCTCCTCCTCGGAATCCGGCATCAACCACGGTGAATCAGACTTGCTCCGTGTGGTGGCTGGCTCCGCCTGCCGATCCGGCTCACCAGCCCCTGAAGCGCGTCTCAGCCGCTCCGCTTGCTGCTCCAGAGTGTCGTCCTGGGGAAGGATCTGAAGCAGAGACTCCACGTACGTGAGGGCCCGCTCAGACTCACCGGCCTCCTCCGCCATTTCTGCAAGGGCGCGAAGGGCTATAACGTTCGCGGCGTCCAGCTCCGTCACCCTTTTGAACGCCTCGGCCGCCTCTAGCGGGCGGCCCAGACTTCGGAGCGTACGCCCATGGACCAGATGCGCGCTTAGATAGTCCGCGTGCCGGGCCAGCCCTCCTTCGAGAAGCTCCAGGGCACGTTCCAGCTGTCCGTCCTTTCGGTACGCATCGGCCAGGCGAGCGAAAGCCCGGCCGTTCGGATCGCGGCGAACCTGCTGCTCGAACTGTTGTATTTCCTTCGCTAGCGGATCAGACGTCATGCTCGCCTGTATGAAAGGGACACGGTAGGTAAGGTCTACCGAAGATACCGGCCGGTTTTCTCGGGTGTCAAACGGCTCGGAAGGCAGCGCTTGTTGCCGCTTTCATATGGGCCGACTAGCTTTTGGCGCTTGTTCTCGAAACGGAAAATAGGAGAGCCCACGCATGTTCATGCGCTCGCTCCGCGATAATACGAAGTGGATGATGGCCGCGGCGATGTTTGTTTTCGCCGGGTGGTTGGTGTTTGACTGGGTGGCGAATCGGGACCAGGCGTCCGCGACCGGTTTCAATCCCGTTATTGGTGTCGTCAACGGCGAGGAGATCCGGTACGGCCAGTTCAGCCGTATTCTGGAGGGAGCACTCGCCTCCGCGCGTTCCGGCGGAATCCTCAACGACGAGCAGCGGCACCAGGTGGAGGAAACGTCCTGGGATCAATTGATAGACCAGATTTTGATCGAACAGGAGATCTCGCGCCTCGGCATCGAAGTCACCGATGAGGAGATCCGCACGGCTTTCCGTTTGAGTCCGCCCCCTGATCTGCTGAGCTATCCCGCTTTCCAGACGGACGGACAGTTCGACTACAACAAGTATCAACAGTTCTTCTCTGACCCGACGGTGGACGAGGCCGTCCTGCTTCAGATAGAGAATTACTACCGCGCTACCCTTCCCCGGGTTCGGCTTTCCGAGTTGCTCCAGGACGGCATCTACATGAGCGACAGGGAGCTGTGGCGCATCTTTCAAGACCGCAACGAGTCCGCTTCTGTCGAGTTCGTATCGATTAATCCTGCCGGTGACGTCCCCGACGACTCTGTGGCGATATCAGAGGATGCGATCGAGGCGTACTACAGGGAGCACGCGGATGATTTCGAGCGGCCTGCGCAGGCGACTGTGCACGTGGTGAGCTTCTCGACAGCGCCCGCACCGACGGATACGGCCGGCGCCGAAGAACTGGCGGCCGCGATTCGAGCCCAGATCCTTTCCGGCGAGCGGACGTTCGCCGAGGCGGCCCAGACTGAGTCTTCGGACACCTTGACGTCTGCGCTTGGTGGAGAGTTGGGCCGGTTCGGACGTGGCCAATTGATCCCTTCCCTTGACTCCATTGCGTTCGCCCTGGGCGAAAACGATGTCTCGAGACCTGTGCCTACGAGCCAGGGATTCCACCTGCTGCAGGTCTCCGACCTGAACGGAGATACGGCTACGGTTAGCCACATCGTCATTCCCGTACAGCTGTCGCTGGAGGGCGAAGACTACCTGTTCGATCAGATGGACGCGGTCCAGGCGGTCGCTCTTCGGGACGGCCTTTCCGCGGCCGCTGACTCGCTCGGAATCGACATCACCCGCAGTGCGACGATTACGGAGGGATTCGACTTCGTTCCGGGAGTGGGGTCGCTCGGTGTCGGTGTCGACTGGGTTTTCAGCCCTCTGAGTGAGCAAGACAGCGTAAGCGACTTCTTTGAGAGCGCGACAGGATTTCACATCCTGGAGCTGGTCAGCAGTGAGGAGGAAGGGACGTTTGCGCTCGAAGAGGTCCGCGCACAAATCGAAGGCAACCTGAGGGCCGAGCTCAAGACGGAGACGGCGAAACGATGGATTCGTGACCGTCTGGCACGATTGGCTTCAGGTCAGTCGATGGAAGAAGTGGCCACGGACCTAGGTTGGAGCTTCGAGCGAGCCGGGCCGTTCACTCGCGTATCGGGAGGCCAGGCTTTGGGTCAGGCTTCAGAGGCCATCGGCGCCGCGTTCGGCTCCGAGGTCGGCGCCGTTACCGGGCCGTGGGAAGCCGGCGCTCGCGTAGTCGCTATTCGCGTCTCGAACCGAACCGCAGCCGATCAGGTCGTGTTCGAAGAACAGAAGGATCTTCTCCGCGGGTCGTTCACTCAGGAGCTACGCAGCACCGCTGGCAACCTATGGCTGCAGTCCCTGCGTGAGGGTGCGAATATTGTCGACCTGCGCGACCGATTAAACCAACCGGCGGACGACGCCCCGCAGGGCCCGCAGTCGATGGGCTAGCCGAACTCGCCCTCAGGGCAGGCCCGTCCTACTCCGTCTTGGCTCGGGTCTGCTCTACAACATCTACATCGTCCTGGGAGGGCGTGTCGCCGGGCCGAAGCTCGGGAGTGACATCGTCCTGGATTTCCCGCACGGAACCCTTGAATTCGCGAATACCCTTGCCGAGCGACGCTCCGATTTCCGGTAGCCGCCGAGCTCCGAAAAGTAACAGTAGAACCGCCAGGATAAGGATGATCTCCCAAATTCCTAATCCACCCATGATCGTACCTTTACCAAAGAGTCTATAACAGCGACCTGGCGAACCAGGCCAAGATCAACACGCCGACAACGCTCAATATATTCAGCCTCAGGACCAGTGGCCCCAGGGTGATGGCCACGACGAGCAGGTCTACAGTAAGCGGTCCAAGAGTAGCCGCTACTGTGGTGACGAAGAACTCGCGCGTAGCGCTATGGGGCAAGGCCAAGACGAAAAGCTCCGTGAGAAGCGATCCGAGTATCATTCCCCCGGCGAAAATCAGAACTACGCGCCGACCCGTCAGCTTTCGGCGCCCACCGAACTCCACCATCTGCTACCTCTGCCGTTGCAGGATGAATCCGATCGCCAGTTCTAACGCCTGGAGCGCCGGTTCAGCTGGAAGCGAAGCCAGTTCACCTGTCGCACGCTCAGCATACGTCTGGGCTCGCCCTCGCGCTGCCTCGATGCCTCCGGCCACTGCCACCAGCTCGATGACGGCGCGTACCTGTTCGTCGGCAGGACTTGGGCTCGCGAATAGAGTCTTCACCGTCCGTCGGCCGTCAGCCGACAGATTCGGCCACGCCAGGATAAGTGGAAGCGTGACCTTGTGCTCGCGCAGATCCAGTCCGCTCGGCTTTCCCGTCAGTTCCTCGCCCACCGTGTAGTCCAGAGTATCATCTATGATTTGAAAGGTCATGCCGATATGGCGACCGAACCGGCCCAGAACACGCCTGTGTGCCGGTTCACCGAACATGGCGCCAAGCTCGCAGGCGGCCGAGATGAGCGAGGCTGTCTTGTCTTCGCATAGCCGGTTGTAGTCAGCCTCAGTCGCCGATAGCGCATCGTGAGCAGCCAACTGGCGCATCTCTCCTACGGACATCCGGTTGGAAGCTGAGGCCAGCAACTGGATGGCCTCCACATCTCCAAACTTGCCGATTTCGACCAGGGCTCGAGAGTAGAGATAGTCCCCCATGATCACGGCCACCTGGTGACTCCAACGCGCGTTGACGGTCGGTCTGCCGCGCCGGGTGGGAGAATGATCGACTGAATCATCGTGGACCAGAGTGGCCACGTGCATCAGCTCCACGATAGCGGCGAGCCGAACCGCGTGCGGAGCGGGCCTGCCGCCGATTTCATTGGCAAGCAGCAGCAGGGTAGGCCGAAGTAGCTTGCCGGCGGACTCGGCCACGTATTCGGCGACCTCGTCCACGCGGTCATAGTCTGCCCTGACCATGGCCGCCAACTCGCCGGGTACCTCTTCCAGGCGAGCCGCTATCGGCTCACGGATGGACTGCAGGGATGGTAAGACAGCCTCTAGCATTATCTCTCCGAGGGTGGAGAAGCTCCATGCGCGGTGGCGCGCAATCTAGAGAGCGTTGTAAAGGCCGTCAAAGGTCTATGTAACGTGCCTCAGAGAGAAGAATTGGTCAGACCCTGCAACCGCTCGGCGGCATCTCTGTGGTTTACATCAGCCGCGCACACCCTCTCATAGTACTCGATCGCTTTTTCGTCTTCACCCGCACCTTCGTGTGCCAGGCCCAGGACGTAGAGCACACCCGTCTTTTCGTTTTCGTTGAACTGGTCCAGTTCGTCGGCCGGTAACAGCGCCTTGATGGCCAGGCGTGGCTTCTCTGTCGCCAGGAAGCTCTCGCCCAGGCGCTGGTAGGCGGGGATCGGCTTTGACTGACCCTGGATCGCGATCTGGAACTCCCGGATTGCCTGCTCGGGCATTTCCATATCCAGATAGGCCAGGCCCAAGTCGTAATGTGCGTCGTAGTCGCCAGCCAGCGGCTTCTTTGAAGCCGCCCGAATATCGCCCAGAAGTTCGTCGAACTCGGACTCCTTGGCGTTCCGTATGGATGTCGGCGCCGCCGGAGCGGACTGGGGCGCCGCCGGAACCGACTGTGCCTTTGCAGGATCGGCCTGTACCTCTTCGGGGGCGGGTTCGACCTCTGCTTCTTCCATATCTTTGTATTCGACTACCTCGGCCAGCTCCGGGCTGCTATCGTCCTCGCCGTGAGCCCGCATCTCCTCCAGCAGAACGTCCACCTCGTCAATCTCGGCGATGGCCAGCCGTGCCTCCTCGTTCTCGGGATCGATGTCGAGTAGCCGGCCGAACACACTACGCGCGCTCGTCGAAGCGTGCTGCCGGCGCAGCGCCGCGCCCAACAGCAGGTAGGACCGAATGAGAGCCTCGCGGTCGTTCAAGGCGATGGCCAGCTCGACCCGTGAGTAGTGCAGCACCACATCGTCGGGACTGAGTCCCAGGAGCTCATCCAGCACCTCGGCCGCAGGCTCGTGCTGCCGCACGGACTCGAACTGCTGGAAGGCTTCGGACAGTGAGTCAACAGCAAGATCCTTGCGCCCCTGCTCCACCATGGCCCGCGCTTCGCTGATGACCTGATAGGCTTCGGAGTCGACCGGGGCGGCCGGCACCGGAGCTTCCGGAGACAATTCAGCCGAGGCAGCTTGTGGTAGTGACACCGGAGTGTCCGGCAGATCCGATACCGCGTCCAGCTCAGCGAGCATCTCGTCCAACTGCGGAAGGGCATCGGCGTTCATTGTGCTGGCGGCGGGGTCCAGAGCATCTATGATGGCGAGAAGATCGCCCGCGCTTCGGCCGGCGGCCGTTCGTTCCTCGATCAGGGCTCGGTAGCCGGCCAGAGCCGTCTCGGTGCGGCCCTTGCCCTTGAGAATCTCCAGGATTTCGAGTCGATGCGCCTCAGTCAGTTCGGGTGTAGACAGCATGGCCTCGAGCTTCCTCAGTGTCCTCGCTCCGACGCCCGCAGAACCGCTGCACGCCACTCGGAACTCGGTCAGCGCCTCCTCGATCAGACCCATTCCCCGGTACGCTTCTCCCAGATCAAGGTGGGCCTGGTAATCGGTTTCATGCTTGTCTTCCGCCTGGCGGGCACGGAACTGAGCCAGGCGCGCTTCGAACAACAGCCCTGCATAGTCGTCACTACCACTCACCTGATCGTCAGCAGTTTCGGGCTCCGCGACCTCGGCTTCGGCCGGCTCGGCGGCCCGCGGCTCCTCCAGGAGCGGCTCGGTCATCAATTCGTCAATTTCCAGAACACTCTCACCAGGCTCAGCAATAGCCGCGGACTCAGCAGTAGCCGCGGGCTCCTTAGCCTTGTCGGCCATGCACTTCCCCAGCATCTCGTACGCCGCCTGCAGGTAGGTGGGGCTCTGAATCGCTTTTTGAAACTCCGACACAGCTTCGTCGAACAACCCCATTTGATGATAAGCGATCCCAAGGTCGTAGTGCACCGCCGGACCGGCATCGTCGACCGTGTCGCGGGCAGCGACTCGAAACTGTTCGATGGTCTCGCGCAGTTCTGGACTCGCGGAGCCGAGTTGAACCGAGGGAACGGCGGCGGCCTCCTGGTTCAGCGTGGCCAGAGTTCGGGTGTCGCCAGAGCCGTTCAGCACCAGATCCCCAAGCCGGACAGTGCCGGCCTCAACGGTAACGCCAGAATCATCGCCGGAGATCACGTCGACGGCTTCGGGCTCTGACACCTCGGGGCTCTCGAGGGCCGGGGGGGACAGATCAGCTGACGGGTCGAGTTCCAGAATTCGAGACTCTATTTGCTCCGCGCTAGCGCCACTCTTGATTCGGGATCGCCAGACCATGCGGAGCTGCGCTAGGGCGTCGTCGGTCAGTCCCTGCTGGACGAGCTCCTCGGCGAAAGTGCACCGGATTTCGTCGTCCTCGACCATGTCGACGAATTCCTGTAGCGCCTCCAGGGCCTCCGTAAGCTGACCATTCTCCTGCGTGCGGCCAGCGTACTCCAGGAAGTTGCTACGTGCCTCGGCGACGAGACCGGTCTGCGCGTGGAGTCTGCCCAACTTTCGATACACCGCCGTGCGACCGGGTGCGATTCGCAGAATCTTGTTGCAAAGGGCGATTGCGCTGGTGTGAAGATCATGGCCCGCGTAGCTGTCCACCGCCGTCTCGTAGTAGTCTACCGCGGTCGCCGTATCGCCCTGCTTGAGATACAGATCGCCGACGCGGTTGTAGAGGCCGAAGTCCACGGAGCTGGCCCCGCTGTCCTCTTCCAATCGGATCGCCTGCTTGTAAAGCTCGATAGCCTGCACCCACCGACCACGCTGCTCCTCGCGTCTCGCCTGATTTTTCAGCTTCTGAAAGTGAGCCATCCCGCTTGTCCCGCCTTACAAAGGTTCTCGGTCACTCGGAAATCCACGCATTTGCCCGATAAATGCGCCTACGAGTGCGAAAACCTACTTCAAGAATCCGGCCACCGGCGCAGACAAGGGTCAGCGGATGGGCGGATCCGTCCTTTGATCGTAGTCGATCTTCAGTTCTGGCGCGTCTCGGAGCTGAAGAATCACCTGAAACAGCACGTTGCCGTTGGGGGAACGGGCAAACTGAAAAGAGGCCTGCCATCTGTGTAGATCCCGATCCAGCGTGATGAACTGTTGGCCAAATTCTTTCGTTGTAAAATCGTATTGAGTCGACCAGCGGGCCGACCAGTTGGGGCTCGGGTGGAAGGAGAGGTTGCCCTCCACTGTCTGCCGCTTCTGTCCCGGCTCTGTAGGACGCACCCGGAGCAGCGAGTAACTCAGCGAAAGAGACCAGCTCTGATCCCCACGTGCGCGGGGCGAACGTGCTGAGTCGAAGCGGGACAACTCATCGCGAGAACTAACCCGCTGATCGAGGAAAGGATCTCGGCCGGCGTCCCTGTTGTTGGGCACGAAGCTCCTGCCTCCCGAGCCCCGAATACTGAAGCTGGCGGACAGCCGGCTTAGGAAGGGGCTGAAATCGCGCGTTGGTCCCGAACCCTCGAACAGGTCGTGAGTCATGTTGAGCGAAAGGCCCCGCAGCAGATCCGACGAAACACTGTTGGTGAGCCGCTCGGTGATCAGGGCTGGCTCATCAAGCTTGGCTCGTTCGAAATCGAACTCGATCCCGCTGGAGTTGATCGCCAGCAGAGTCAAGCTCCGTTCCACCTGCCGGCGGCGTGGTGCCGCGTCCTGCGCTCCCGGCTGCGTATCCGGCTCGGAAACGGAGTCGGGAGCCGGCTCGGCAACCGGGCCCAGGACAGGCCCCGCCTCCCCCGCTGCCCCCACGCTGTCGGGGCGGGCGGCCCGGACCTTGGCCTCGAAGGTCTGCCGCAGCGTGATCCGAAGCAGATTGCGTGCGTTTCCGTTGGTCCCCGGGAAGTTCGGAATCGCCAGCTGCGCCGAGTCTACTGCCACTTCAGGAACGTACGACCACGTGAAGCTGGGAGAGATCTTGTGGCGAATGCGGGTCAGAGGGCCGAACCCCGGGTAGAACCCGTACAAATCCGTGGAGAGCCTCGCACCTGCCGACGATCGTCTGGGAATGGCCACGAAGTCGTTCGCCGTATCCTGAGACTTGAACCAGCCACCCTCCAAGGAATAGGTCGGCGACAGCCGCGTGGACCCGAACAGGTCGAGCTGGTAGTTGGCTGAGGAGCGCCAGCGGATCGTCGTGCGCGGCGAGAGAGTGGGATTGGCCGGGTCGAGTGGCGTGACCGAGAGGTCGTCGAAGTCTCCGGTAGACCTGAGGTTGAACTGCCCGAGGCGGAAAGAGTTGGTCAGACTGGCGGTGCTGGTGGTTTGGTCGTCAGCCGAATCGCGCACGGACGAGCGCCGGCTGAAGCGGGTCGCACCCGTCCAGATGAGCCGGCCGGAGACACTGCGGGCGCCGATTAAGGTGATGGGTGAAAAGCTCAGGCTTACAGATGGGAGAGTGGACTCCACCCGGTTGTCAGTCGAAAGAAACTGCTGCCGGCGGGCGCTGGCTGACAGATTGACCGCTGACGTCCTGTGCGTCAGACCCACGTCAGAATCGATGGTCTGGGTCTGAAGAGTGGGATCGAAACTGCGGTCTTGGAGCAGGCGCGTGTCGCGAACGTATCTACCGGAAGCCCTCAGCGTGGTTCTGAGCCCGAGTTCCTGATCGTGCACGAACGACAAGGCCGTGTTGTTGCCGCTCGATCCGAATGTGCGGCTGGCTGAAACGCTCCCACGCATGAATTTCTTCAAGAATCGGTAGCGGAAGGATCCGTTCAGGCGCGTATAGTTACCGCTGAACCAGTCGACCGTAGCCTGGGCGTCCAGGTAGGGACTGATCGCCCAGTAGTACCCGAAGTCGGAGATGTGCCGGCTGAACCCGTCCGAGGTACGGATGATGTCGTTGAAGCCGAACCGCGGTGGTAAGATACCGCTGCGCCGGCCGGGCCTGATGTCCTGAGCGAAGAAGGGGAGCCACAAGACCGGAACGTTGGCCACGTACAGAACGACAGGCCACGCCACGATCACGTTCTGTGATACGACCTTCAGGTGGCCCGTCCGAAAAGTGTAATGCGGCTCTTCCTGATCGCAGGATGTGAATCCACTCTTGTTCGCGTACAGGGTGTCCTGAGAGACGGGGATCACGTTCCCGAATACGCGCCACTCAGTACCGCTGACAGCGATGCTCGATTCAGCCTCGAAGATCGTTCCCTTGAGACGGTCCAGATCGTAGAAAGCGACCGAATCGGACTTCACTTCCATCTGATTGGCACCGGTCATGGTGATGCCGCCCCTGGCCCACAGAAATCTATCCTCTCCCAGATAGCGAATCGTGTCGGCGGTAAGCACCTGCTCTCCGCGGTTCAGCTGTGCCTTTCCGCCCAGTCGAATAGACTGCCTGGGCACCGCGAGCCGGACCTCATCTCCGCGGTATTCCACGGCCTCGAACCCCGGTACCCGCATCAGGGTCTGGAACAGAGAGTCTCGCGACGGAAACCCCTCCTGAGTCAGTTCATTCCGGCGTTCGGCCAGGTTCGGCCCCCTGGCGCTGTCCTGGGCGGGAGCCCGGAGAGAGTCGTCAGGAAGGGCGAAACGGGCGCGCTCTCTCTCAATCTCGCTTCGCGGTATGTTGGCCCGCGGCTTCACCGGCCGGGGCAAGGCTTCCTGGGCTTGTACGGCTCCGGCCAGGGTCAGCGTCAGGCCTGCCCAAACAAGCGTAGCCAGCGCGAGGCTGCGGCGCCGAACGAGCTGGCGAGCTGTCACGCGGCGCGTGCCTGTTCTGAACGGCTCCGCCTGGAGACCAGAGCCACGAGCCAGATCGAGAGTTCGTACAGAAGAATCATGGGGGCGAAAAGCATCAGCATCGTTCCCACATCGGCCGGCGTCAGTATGGCCGAGGAGATCGCCAGAACGACCACCGCGTGTCTTCGATATCGCCGCAGGCCGGCGGCGGAAACGATGCCCACGAAACTCAGCCCGACGAGAATAACTGGCATCTCGAAGATGAGGCCGAAGGCCAGGATCAGCCTCGTCGCGAAACGCAGATACTCGTCCACCGTGATGATCGGTGCCAGACTGTCCGTCTGGAATCCGAGCAGGAAGCGCAGACCCAATGGCAGCACGAAGTAATAGGCTAGCGCGATGCCCACCAGGAAGAGGACAAAGCTCACGCCTAGAGACGGAATTACGAAGCGCCTTTCCTCTTCATGCAGCGCCGGCGACAGAAACGTCCAGGCATGGTACAGAATAATCGGCAGGGCCAGGACCGCCCCCACGACGAAAGCCAGCTTGAAGGTCACTACAACTGGAGTAGTCGGGCTCGTGAACAACAAGGTCTGTCCCGGCAGAACCTCTTGAAACGGGCGCTCCAACCACAAGATGAGACCGAGACGGGTCACGACGAAGAAGCCCGCTACCGAGCCCACGATGACAGCCGCCAGGCTCCAGATGATCCGCCAACGGAGCTCCTCGAGGTGCTCGAGAAACGGCATCTCCGCCTTCCCCCGGCTCATGATCAGTCCTTCCCGTCGGCCTCGCCCGCTTCGAACAGCTCCTGCTGCCCGCGAGCCTGGTACCGGGCCCTCTGCACCAGCTCCCGAACCTCTTCCATGAACTCGGTCGTGTCCTGGAAGTTCCGGTATACGGAGGCGAATCTCACGTAGGCCACCTGATCCATGGCGCGGAGGTGCAGCATCACCAGCTCACCCACCCGATGAGTACTGATCTCCCGGTCGGCTTCCGCCTCCATCCCCTCCTCGACGCGATCCACCAGCTCCTCGATGTCGGACAGAGAGACAGGCCGTTTGGCGCACGCGATCCCGATGCTGGTGAGTAGCTTGGAACGTTCGTACGGCTCGATGGCGCCGGAAGTCTTGAGAACGGTCAGAGGTTCCTGCTCGAGCACTTCGTAGGTCGTAAAACGCCGACCACACCCACCGCACTCGCGGCGGCGGCGAATAGCTTTTCCGCCGCGACTCGTGCGCGAGTCGACGACCCTGTGTTCGGAGTGCTCACAGCCGGGGCAGCGCACCGTCAGCCTCCGAGCTTGCTGAGCTCTTCCCGTGCAGGCGTGGCCTCGTCGCTGTCCGGGAAGGCCTGCACCACCCGACTGAAGAACGTCCGGGCATCGTCCGCGTTGCCGCGGCCAGCCTCAATCAATCCGCTCCGGTACAGCGCCGAAGGCGCACGGGCAGAATTGGGGTAGAGTTCCAGCACTCGAGCGTACTCGGTAAGCGCGACATCTACCTCGTTGACTCTGTCATAAGACTCGGCACGGAAGTACTGCGCATCCGGGGCCCGCTCGTGGGTGGGATATCGCTGAAGAAAGGCGTCGAAAGCCACCCGGGCCGTCGTGTAAGACTCTCGCCGAAACTGCCGCATGGCTGTTTCATACAGGGCGGCCGGGTCGCCGGCCACACCCGCTGTCGGGCCCCCATCCCCGCCGGAGTCAGACACAGCTGACTCCTGACTGGAGATCGGACCTCGATCCATCCCGTCCTGCAGCGCCAGGCGTCTTTGAACTTCACCCGTTAGCTGCATGAGACGGTCGAGCTGAATGTTCAGATCCTGAATCTGCCGCTGGAGATCTACTCGGCCGGACAGCCCACGCCGCTCCTGCACGCCCAGGCTATCCAACAGGACGGCGCGCAGCTGACGAATCTCGTACAGCAGACTGTCTTGCTGCGCCCGCCCGGTTTCCAGCTCCTCGAACATTCCGGCCTGTAATTCGGCTACGTCACCCTTGGTAGCGCAGCCGGCGGCGGCCAGGGCCACCAGAACGACAAGTCCGGCGCTACGACTCAAAGAGCGTCCATGTTCTGGATCGCGAATTCCGCGCGCCTGTTCTGCGCCCACGCCGCCTCGTTCTGTCCTTGGGCAAGCGGACGCTCTTCGCCGAAGCTCACGGTCGAGAACATCTCTCCGGCCACACCGAGGCTGACGAGATACTGAACCGTCGAGGAAGCGCGGCGCTGCCCCAGGGCCTGGTTGTACTCCAGCGAACCGCGCTCATCGCAGTGTCCGGCCACCTGAATCTGAAGATCCGGATACTGGCGCAGCACCTCTGCCTTGCGCTGCAGAACGGCGGCCGCTTCATCCGTGATCCTGCTCCGGTCGTACTCGAAGTGGACGGTCTCGGCCAGCGTGCGAATGGCGTCCATCCGCGCAACCATGGCCGGAGCGGCGTTGGCGCAGGTCGTACCGGGATACTCGGAAACAGCACGCTGCAGAAGACTTCGAGCCCTCTCGTAGCTGCCTGCGGCCATCGCGGCTTCAGCGTCCGCGCAGATCTGCTGTGCGGCGGCTTCGGCGGCTGCCAAGGCTGCAGCGTCTATGCTATCCTGGTTCACGGTCGGAGCGGGCGGAGGCGGAGGAGGAGGCTCGGGCGGAGGCTGTCCACCGCACGCTGCGAGCCCTACTGCGAGCAGAATTGGAAGAACTGCGCCATATGGCTTCCGTAGCATTTGGGTGCTTCCTTTCGCGTTGCTGCGACTGTCGAATGTGTGCCGGAAACGGCATTCGGCACCGGCTAACTGTGGCCTCTGGAAAACGTAAGCCAACCCACTACCCTTGCCAAGACGGATCTTCAGAGAGAACCGGACCAATCCGGCATCTGGTCGACATGATTCTCGGTCAGGCCCCGGACCCGTCCGCTCACCGTGTCGAGGACCCAGAGAGCGTTGCGTCCGCCCCGAGACGAAGCGAACAGCAAGTGCCTCCCGTCTGGCGCCCAGGTCGGGTCCTCGTTGCTCCCCCGTGAAGTGAGCACACGGCGATCGGAACCATCCGGTCCCGCCGTAGAGATCTGAAACGAGTTCTCGATCCAGGCGTGGAAGGCGATCCTATCGCCTCTCGGGGACCATTCCGGCGCGGCGGCATATCCGCGCTCCCCAAAGACGTAGCGACTGATGAGGGATGGATTCCCTCCGTCCGCGCTCATCACATAAATATGGGGCAAACCGAGCGGACTTGCCGTGACGACCATCCTGCTTCCGTCCGGTGACTGGGAGGGATTCAGGGCGTCGCCGGAAGACGTGAAGGTCAGGCGCCGTGAGCAGCACAGGGGCTGCCTTTGCATCTCGAACACCTCGGAATGCTGGCCCGCGGTTTTAGCCAGCAGAATGTGGCTTCCGTCTGCAGAGTACGATGGCGTAATGTTCAAACCTCCACCCGACGCGATCGTACGTGTGCGGCCGGTGGCCAGATTCCGTTCGTATACTGCGGGTCCGCCGTCACGGTAGGACACGAACAACAGGTGTCCACCGTCTGGCGACAACATGGGCGAGTACACGATGCCGTTTTCCTGGGTGAGGCGCCGCAGGTTCCGGCCGTCATAGTCTATGGCGAATATATCGGAGCCGTCAGCCACTTTGCGCCGGAACACGATCCTGGTGGCCGCTATCCCCGGATCTCCGGTAGCCCAGCGAACGACCTCGTCCGAGGACCGGTGAACGGCCATTCGCGAGTCGGGGCTGGAAGCGGAGGGGAGCGAAAAAGCCCTCACATCCTTTACCTCCCCGAAGACCACGTCGTGAAGGGTCACCCGGAGAATAGGCGCCGAGCTGGTCCCGGACAGATCTCCGGTCACCAGCCACACCGCGCCGATCTGGTTCCATAAACCATAGTTGATCGGCCCTTCGGGAACCGCCTCCGGCGACTCGATAATCTGAAACCGGTCGCTGAAGTCCAGGTCCTGGCGAAGAACGGAATCCACCGCGACGCCCATAGCCTCAAGGCCCGGGCCAGCAGTTACCGGAGTCATCACCAGACCGGGCCGAAAGCCTGGCGTGTAGGTGATCCCGATACGGACATCCTCTGGATCCTGCGCCAGAGCCGGACCGGCCAGGATCGGCACCACAAGAGCGGCCAACAGCCCCGACCGAATTCGACTGAACGCACGCAACTTGATCATCTCTTTGCCGGGTCGAAGAAGAACTTTACGCGAAGCCTGTCATGCGGATACGCATCGGGGAGCGGACCGAACGCGCTTCTCTGCTCGGCGGCCTCGATGGCTCCCTGGGCCTCCAGGTCAAAAGCCAGGTCGCCGGATCTGCGAATCCAGTCGATCTCAGAAACGGAGCCGTCGGCTTCGATCACGAACAGAAGCTCTGCGCTCAGGCCGCGATTTCCCTGCGGCGGACGCCAATGCCGGTGAACCTGACGAATGATGTTCTGCAGGTAGGCCGGGTCCATGAACCGCGCGCCGTCGAGCCGAACATCCACTTCGTCATCGCCGTCTTCCGGACCCCGAGACGGCTCCCGTGACGGCTCGGGTGGAGGAGGTTCGTCCACCACTGTCGGCACCTGAGTCTCGGGCTTGGGGTCGGGGCTGGGCTCGGGAGGCGGCGGCTTGTGCTCTGTCTCCGCCACCGCTGCCGGTTGAGGCTTCAGCCGCACCGGAGCGGAATTGTCGGCCGCGGCAACGAGCCGAACCTGATACGTCTGCGCCATGGGAGGCGGAGTCGTCATGGCGGAACCCAGGACCAGCCCGAACAACACGATCCCGTGCAGCGCGACCGACCCGGTGACGGCGCTGCGGGGAAGGCTATGCCGGTGCTGCGGCCCGGCCCAGGTCATCGGTCCAGCTCTGGCTGCGCGATAAGACTCACGGTTTCGATTTCCGCTTCATTCAGCTTGGCGATTACCCACAGGACCTCTCCGTACGATGCCTGCGCGTCTCCCTTTACATAGACGGTGGCGCCCCCCTGCTCTCGCACCGCCGGGCCGATAAAAGCCCCGAATTCTTCTCGGGTTACGGGTTCTTCGTCGAGAAAAATCTGCCCGTCGCGGTCGACAGATACGACAATGCCTTCACTTACCTGAAGGGGTGCGGCCGGCGCCTTCGGAACAGCGATCTCCACACCGCCCTGTAGTATCGGAGCCGTGATCATGAAGATGACCAGCAGGGTAAAGGCCACATCCACCAGACTGGTCACATTGATATCGGCCCGGACCGCAATCCCTTCCCCACCGATTCTGCCGTGCTTCGACAAGCCGATCATATGCGGCCCTCGCTGGCCAGCGTACCGATGAACTCCGCCGCAAAGCCCTCCAATTCACCCGTGAACAGACCCAGCTTGGAGGCATAATGGTTGTAGGCGATCACGGCCGGAATCGCGACCGCCAGTCCGACCACCGTAGTGACCAGCGCCTCGGCAATGCCAGGCGCCACCGCCGCGATGTTCGCGGTACCCTGAGTGGTGATGCCTATGAACGAAGTCATGACGCCCATGACCGTTCCCATCAGGCCCAGGAGTGGGCTGATGGAGCCGATAATCGCCAGCCACGGGAGGCCATGCGCCAGTTCGTCACGTTCCTCGGCGAGCTCCTTCTCCAGCACGAGGCGAAGCGTATCCAGCTGAGCGAGACTCAGTCCGTCCTCGTGCGGTGGCTCAGTGCGCAGCGCCGTGGGACGGAGTTCAGCAAAAAACGAGACTCCCCGCCTGAACACCCGCGTGTACGGCGACTCATCCAGCTGGCCAAGTCCATCCACGACGTCGCGCAGGCCGGCCGCAGAACCCATTCCCTGTACGAACTCGTCGCCCGAGGTCTGTACACTCTTGAATTCTCGCCACTTCCAGAAAATCAGGATCCACGAGAAAAGAGAGAAGCCGGCCAGGACGGCCAGGATCACGAGCGTGACCGGAGTTGCCCCGAGGATGAGATCCAGGGGGCGCGCTGCGATGGGCTGGGCCGCCTGAAGTGCCGCCAGGTACAAGGTCATGCCTCAGACCCTTCTATGTAACGGTACGTTTCCGCCAGGGCAGCCTTCAGTTCGAATTCGGGCCGCCAGCCGACGCTCCTCAGCTTCTCCGCGTCCAACAGGCTCCGCAGAACCTCTCCGGGCCGCTCCGCCTGCCTCTCCACGGGCACCTCCCTTCCCGCCACTTCCATCAAGGCTCCAAACAGCTCGTTCACGCTGGTTTCTCTGCCCGTTCCGACGTTGAACGCAACATCGTCAATGGACGCAGGTTCTGCCAGATCCATGGTCGAGACAAGCATGTTGGCCCGGGCGACATCTCCCACATACACGTAGTCACGCGTCTGTTCCCCGTCTCCATAGACGGTAAGCGGGACACCGTCCAGCACTCGGCGCGAAAAAATCGACACAACCCCCGCCTCTCCATGCGGACTCTGACGTGGGCCGAACACGTTGGAGTAGCGAAGCGCTGCATATTCCATCCCGTGGACCATGCGGTAGTAGTACAGATAATACTCGCCGGCCAGCTTGGTCACCCCGTACGGAGACAGTGGCTTCTTGGGCGCTACTTCGCTCACCGGAAGCTGGTCAGGCTCCCCATACACGACGCCACCGGACGACACGAACACGAAGCGTTTCACGTCTGACTTCACAGACTCTTCGAGCAGATTGAGAAGCCCGTCCAAGTTGACTGAGGCGTCGAAGCGGGGATCCTCCACAGACCGGCGAACGTCCATCTGCGCCGCGTGGTGGTTCACGAGATCGAAGCGCTGTTCGGCCAGGAGCGGCCCAACGTCCGGATCTCGGATGTCCATCTCGACAAAAACTGCTCCCTGGGGGACATTTTCCCGGCGGCCTGAGCTGAGATTGTCCAGAGCGGTCACCTGCCACCCGTCGCTCAGATAGGCCTCGCACACGTGGGATCCTATGAAACCTGCGCCGCCCGTAACGAGCACGCTCTTGGTGTCGCTCACCCAACTACCTCATTTGTACGTGTATTTCGCAGCCCGGGACCGGGGCAACGTGGAAGATTCGTGCCTGTCTTCATGCCTGTCTGGCGTGACCCTACACCGTCACTCTGCGGCCACGCGTCCGATCTGCCGCGCCGGGGCGCCAGGCTCCGCTCCGGCCTGCTCCACTTCTATGACCCGGGCGGTAGAATTGGCGGGCGTAACCCGCGTGATGCGGACCGTCATGAGTCGGTCCTCGAGCCCTGCCGTATTGGCTTCCGTTCTGGAGAATACAGCGAACTCGTCGCCTAGCCGAGCGCCAGCGGTGCTCCCCACGTTGAGGTACACCACGTCTCCGAAGCTGACCAGATGCTGATCGACCTCGAACCCGATCATCTCTCCTGGCAGACCGATCACCACTGGCTCCATGGCTCGCCCCGCCGGAAAATCATACGAAGGCGCTCGGATAACTAGATCGCCGACCTGAAAGTTGGCGAACAGCTGCGTGACTTCTGCCCGCGTGGAGTCCCCCTCGACTTCCTTCACCGTCAGGAGGCCCATGATCTCGAGGACTCGCTTGTCGGCCAGACCGCGCTGCCAGCGCACCGCCTGCAGAAGATCTCCCTCCGCCAGTTCCAGGTTCGCCGTGTGAAGCATGACCGTCGAGTACTCCTGCGCGGTTGCCGGCTGCCGCAGGTTCAGCGGGTTTTCCTGGATCAGTCGAGACGCGACTCCGTACGGTCCCAGACCTCGCACATCGATGAGAAGTGACGAGCGATAGAACTCGGTGGAAGTGACCTGGGGTAGAGCCCTCACTACGTCGGTGACGAGGCCACCCGTTTCGATCCGGGCGTCCGGCTCACGCGCGAAGATGGTGGAGTCCAGCGGTGTGGCGACGCCTCTCCGAAACGCGACTTCCTGGCCCGCCTGGCCCGCAGCGTCCGCCGCGACGGCACCCGGAGCTCCCTGATCTACACCGCCCGCGAAGCGGCTGCCCGGGATCTTGAGCAGCTCACCCGGGAAGATCCAATGTGGGTCCTCGACCACGCTAGTATTCAGATCGAAGATTTCGGACCAGCGCAGGGGATCGGAGAGAAATCTGGCGGCCAGATCCCAGAGAGTGTCACCGACACGAACTTCGTGACTGGCTTCCTGGGCACTCGCCGGCAGCGCCACCCCCAAAGCGAGGAGTAGCGCGATTGCAGCACAGGCGGCACCTCGGCGAACTGGCATGAAATCTCCTAGAACGGCAGGTCGTCCTCTCCGGCCAGCGCTTCGCTGGAGTAGTCGGGAACCGGCGTGGCCACCGTGGACTCAGAGCGGACCTGGCCGCTCCCCGCAAAGGAGTCTCCCCCACGTCCACCGAGCATGATCAATTCGCGGGCCCGAATCTCCGTCGTGTACTTGGTCTGCCCGTCCTGACCTTCCCACTGGCGATACTCGACCGGACCTTCGACGTAGACTCGGTCTCCCTTCTTCAAGTACCGCTCACACACTTCGGCCAGCTTGTCCCAGGCCACGACCCTGTGCCACTCGGTCTTTTCCTGCTGCTGTCCATCGCGACCAGTCCAGCGACGGCTTGTAGCGACGGACAGTGTCGCGACCCGGGTACCCGAGCCTGTACTTCGAATCTCCGGATCGGCGCCGAGGTTGCCGATGAGTTGAGCTTTGTTCAGGGATCGTGACATGACTGCCTTCCAGTACTCCGCGCAGCGCCTGACCGGGCCTCAGGCCGCAAACGGTCAGGGAACGCGATTAGTTAAGCAAAAACGGGCCTTCCTGCCGAAGATAGACGGCCCTTCCGCGCCGTGTCAACGCGCTTCCTCACCCAGCTTCATATGCATGACGATGGCGTCCTCCTTCGGCATCGAATAGTACCCCCTGCGAACCGACAGGACCGAGAAACCGGCCGCTTCGTAGAGAGCCTTCGCCGCCTCGTTACTCTGGCGAACCTCGAGGAACACCGTCTTTGCGGACCGCCGCCCGGCTTCTTGAAGCGCGTGGGCCAGCAGTTTGCCGCCGATCCCTTTGCGGCGGTACGACGGATGCACCACGAGGTCGCCGAGCTCTGCCTCGTGTGCGGCAAACCACATCGCGTAGTAGCCGACCAACCTTCCCCCGCGTTCAGCGGCGATGAGGCTCGCGCTTGGCCGCCGCATCAAACCTCGAAACGTGGACTCCGACCACGGGGCCGCGAAGGAGCGGCCCTCGATCACAACCACGCGGGCCAGATCCGCCTCGCGCATCGGGCGCAGCTCGACTTTCAAGGGGTCTCTCTCTCCGCCTGAGGCAGTCGCACATAGCGCGGCTCCCAACTCCGAACATCGTGCACGAGACCATCATCGGGATGCCAGTCGAACAGCGACAGCAGCGCACTCGCGGTCGGTATCGCGGCTGCGCCAGATGCGACGCCGCAGCCCTGTCGCTCGAGCCACCCCCTGTGCGCCTGGCTGCCCGTGCCCACGAACGTCCAGGCGCCAGGACCGCCCGGAATCCGGCCGATGACGACGGACACGGAGTCAGCGCAGGGCTGCACCAGCTCACGCAGGCAGTCCTTCCCCAACTCGTACCCTGCCGCATAGACCTGCTCGCCACGAGCGTCCAGGAGGACGAAGACGCGGCCCTCCAATCCGCTCTCCACGGCTGCCGCCGCCAGACTGGAAAAAGCATAAAGCGGCCTATCAAGGGCGTAGCAAAGGCCCTTGGCCAGGGAGGCCCCGATACGGACTCCGGTGAACGACCCGGGGCCAGAACCGACCACTACCGCGCCCACGGCACTGGCCGTTTCGCCTGCCTCGGCCAGCATCTCGTCAATGGCCGGCAACACCGTCTCCGACCGGGTAGCTGAGGCTTCCAGGCTTCGTGCCGCGATCTGCACACTGCCACTGCCCAGCGCTACGCTGGCCGGAACCGTGCTGGTGTCGATGGCAAGAGTCAGCATCAATCAGGCTTCCGGAAGTGGTGTGAGCGGTGGCGGTGAGCCGACCTTTGCGATGCTGATATGCCTGCGCTCAGTCCGCTCAGCTCGCGCCGAGGGGATACGCAGCCGGATTTCCCAACGATGGGCGGGCAAGTGGGCACTGGCGCGTTCTGGCCACTCCACGAATACCGGGCTCAGGGCTGACGCCAGCTCGGTCCAGCCCACGTCCCAGAGCTGCTCTTCGTCCTCGAGCCGGTACAGGTCCGCGTGGAACAGCGGACCGCCGCCTGGACGGTCGTGCCTGTGAACAAGGGTGAAGGTGGGGCTCAGAACAGCGCCCGCTACTCCCGCGCCCTCGCATACGGCGCGCACGAGCGTGGACTTGCCGGCCCCCAATTCGCCGATCAGACACACGAATGGTCCGTCCGAGCCCAGGCCGCGGCCCACCTCCGTGGCCCAGCGAATCATCTCCATT
>JBDLJJ010000009.1:0-42080 GCA_039714435.1 Gemmatimonadota bacterium
TGATGGGCTAATCCCGCCCGAGACGTTCGCGTACCTAAAACAAAGCGTCGTATGTAGGCAGTTTTGACGAGGGTGGCCGGCACCCCTGAAGGATATTCGTCGCTATATTCTTGGCGGCAAACGGGCGGAAGTGGCATCTTTAATCAGCAACTATCATGAGGCGCGCGAATGCAGCGAACTGACGTGGCTATTGGATCCCCAGCGCTGGCCGAAGTCCCGGCGGAGCTCCCTGCTCCGCAGCTCTCCGAAAACGCCGATACGGTGCTGGCCAAGCGCTATCTGAAGAAGAACGACTCCGGGGAACCGATCGAAGAGCCACGTGACATGTTCTGGCGCGTGGCCCGCGTGATCGCCGAAGGTGACGCGAGCTACGGAGCCAGCGCCGCCGAGGTAGCGGAGACCGCCAGCGGGTTCTACGGCATGATGGCGCGCGGGGAATTCGAGCCCAACAGCCCGACCCTCATGAACGCCGGACGGCCTCTCGGCCAGCTCAGCGCCTGCTTCGTTCTCCCCGTCCCGGATAGCCTGGAAGGCATCTACGAGACTCTCAGGGACATGGCGTTAATCCACCAGTCTGGCGGTGGAACTGGTTTTGGTTTCAGCCGGCTGCGGCCGACGGGCGATGTCGTGAAGTCCACCATGGGGGTAGCAAGCGGCCCGGTATCCTTCATGGAGGTGTACGACGCATCGACGGAGGCTGTGAAGCAAGGCGGCTGCATCGTACCGGACACCCTTGTCAGCACGGACCGCGGATTCGTTCCGATTCGTGAGCTCGGACCGGAAGACGCTCCCGATGATTCCTGGCACGGACACGATGAGACACTGTGGGTTGCGACCGATGCCACGCCGCAGCAGTCGGATGAATTCTACCATCACGGGATGGGTCCAGTACGCCGAATCAGCACAAAGGCGGGCTACACCTTGTCTGCAACTCCGCAGCATCGCCTTCGCGTGATCGATGCAGAGGGCGGCTATGTGTGGCGTCGGATGGATGAGCTGAAATCCGGCGACTGGGTGGCGATGCAGAAAGGCCACCTTATGGAGCCTGCGGAGTCGGGCTACGACCTGCCCCGCTATGACGGTGTGCCGCACTTCAATGCGACTAATATCCGGTTGCCGGAGCAGACCTCGGAATTGTTCGGCGAATTCCTCGGCTATCTGATCGGGGACGGAAGCTTCAACCGTTACAACCGGGACGGCACGACCGGCCGCATGATTATCACGGTGGCCGAGTCGCAACCCGATGTGGCCGAATGGCTCGTCGGTGCGGCGGAGGAGCTATTCGGCCTCAAGCCCGTAACGAACACACGGGAAAACGACGCCAGCACGAATTATTACTATAACTCAACAGTGCTGGTCGACTGGCTGCGTCAACTCGGTGTCGAGAAGCCATCCGCCCACCGTGTACGCGTGCCCGACCTCGTGTTCCGGAAGGGTGTTGCCACAGCGCGCGGCTTTCTGCGCGGCCTGTTCACCGCGGACGGGACGGTTTCGGACGAGGGTTACTCTTCTCTGGCTTCCGTCTCACCGGAACTGATCGACGGCGTTCAGCAACTGTTGCTGGCAGTCGGTGTTCCGAGTGCTGTGTCCGTTACCACGGATCGTGAGTCAGCGTTCGGTGATCGGCCTCTCTACCGCTTACGCGTAATCAGCCAGGCGGGCCGCGACGTATTCGCAGCCACGATCGGATTCCTGGACGACCGGCGTGTCGCGCGGTTGTCCGCAGGATTCGACAAGGCTTGGGAGCGCAACGATGTCATCCCGAACCAGGGGTGGACACTGCAGGAGGCCTACGGTGGCCCCGGCCGTGGATCCGGTCCGGGCCGTGGATCACGCGGGGCGAATCGCGCTCTATACCGGGATATCCAGCACTACCTGCCGGACGTCGCGGCCCCACGGAACTTGACCCGATCCCGGCTTGCGACTCTGACTGAAAAGCACGAGGAGCTTCGTACCAGTGACTTGATGTGGTTCCTCGCGAACGATCAATACTACGATCAGATCGAGTCGGTCGAGGACGGGCTGTCGGTAACGCTGGACTTGTCCGTGCCTGAGAACAACACCTATGTGGCGAACGGATTTGTCAGCCATAACACCCGACGCGGTGCTAACATGGGCATTCTCCGCGTCGACCACCCCGATATCCTGGACTTCATCGACTGCAAGCAGGACACGTCCAAGATCACGAACTTCAATATCTCCGTGGGCGTGACCGATGCTTTCATGGAGGCGGTCGAAAAGGACGAATCCTACTCGCTGTTCAGTCCGCGTAGCGGCGAGCCGGTGGGCGAGCTGAACGCCCGCGAAGTGTTCGACAAGGTGATTCAGGGGGCGTGGCGCAACGGCGAACCCGGTGTCTACTTCATCGACGAGGCCAATCGGTATAACCCGGTTCCTCACCTGGGCGAATACGAGGCGACCAATCCGTGCGGCGAGCAGCCCCTGCTGCCGTATGACGTGTGCAACCTGGGCTCGATCAACGTGGGCCGGTTTGTAGCCGATAAGCGAATTGATTGGGACGCGCTGCGGGTCGCGGTCCACAAGGCGACACATTTTCTGGACAATGTGATCGATAAGAATCAGTACCCACTACCCCAAATCAACACTCTTTCCAAGGGGATCCGGCGCATCGGCCTGGGGGTCATGGGCTGGGCGGACATGCTCATCGAAATAGGCGAGCCGTACGGCTCGGCTCGCTCGGTGGAACTCGGCCGGGAGCTGATGCGCTTCGTGGACGAGGAGTCAAAGGTGGCCTCGGAGAGCTTGGCCAAGGGCCGCGGAGTTTTTCCCGAGTGGGAGCGCTCGATCTGGGGCAGCGACGAATCGTGCGCCCGTAACGCGGACGGCGAGCGGATTCGGCCGCAGCGCAGACTCCGGAACTGCAATCTCACCACAGTCGCGCCGACGGGAACGATTTCGATCATCGCCGGCTGTTCCAGCGGGATCGAGCCGCTGTTCGCGGTGGCGTTCATGCGTAACCAGGCCGGAGCGATGATGCCTGATGTGAACCCGGAGTTCGTGCGTCTGGCCAAGGCTCAGGGCTGGTACTCGGAAGATCTGATGAGACGGATCGCAGACGAGGGACATATCCACTTCGAGGAGATTCCGGCCGACGTGCAGGAGGTGTTCGTCACCGCTCACGACGTCACACCGGAAGAGCACATTCGAATGCAGGCCGCCTTCCAGCAGTATACCGATTCGGCCATCTCGAAGACGTGCAACTTCCCCAAGTCCGCTTCTGAGGACGACGTGCGCCAGATCTACCAGCTCGCGTACAAACTGAAGTGCAAAGGGGTCACCGTGTATCGCGATGGGTCGAGGGACATGCAGGTACTCTCGACTGGAGCAACCGCTAAACAGGTGACTCAGGCGGAGTCTGGAACCGAGAAGGTCGAATTGGCCGACGAGCTGGCCGCCTCTCTGGACCGCCTCAGTGAACTGGAAGAGATGGTGCGCGACAAGCAGGACAAGATCGCGCTTCTCGAGGGCGGGAAGATGCGCCAGCCGGCCGTACGCGAACGCCCGACCGCTCTGCGCGGAACCACACGGAAGATCGAGACTCCGCTCGGAGTCATGTATGTGACGATCAACGAAGACGAAGAGGGAAGACCTTTCGAGGTTTTCGTGGCCCTCGGTAAGGCGGGCGGTTCGGCCATGGCGGACGCTGAAGCCATCGGCCGCTTGATCAGCCTGAGCCTGCGGTCTGGAATCCCGCTCCGGTCTGTGCACAAACAGTTGCGCGGAATCTCGTCTGATAGGGCTGTCGGCTTCGGAGAGAAGAAGGTCCTCTCCAGTCCCGACGCGATCGCCCAGGTACTCGAGCGCTACCTGGACGAGAAGGAAGGAATCCAGCAGTCTTTGCCGATTCGCGACGTCGGGCACGCCAAGACGACTAACGGCGGCGGGCAGACAGCATCGCGGCCGGCCATCAAGCGCTTCGAGGAGCAGGCGGCTCTGAGCTTCATCGGCACCTGTCCGGAGTGTGGATCCGGGCTCGAGTTCGCAGAGGGCTGCGTCAAGTGCCACGCATGCGGCTATAGCGAGTGCGGCTGAACTGACGCGGCGCCCGCGCCGACAGCTCCATCACTTCTTATTGACCACAATATGTGGTGGCGTTACCTTGCGTACGCCCCAATATATTGGGTGTGCTGTGGAAAACCGCCGCTTTCTGGTGGACTCTCGGTGGAAAAGTGGGAACTGTCTGTGGAAGACTTGGACAGCACTCTCGCAGCGAGAATTTCGCAACGCATTCAATGACGGGCAGATGACTATGACGCCTAGGCTGATCAGGGGGTGCTGCCATGTCTGAAGCTGGGAACGTCGATTTCATCGGTGGAAGCGCGGCCGGAGAGAGCCTGAAGCATCCCGTTCTCACCGCCCGTTGGCTTCGTAACGCCCTGTCGGCTAACAAGTCAGCCTTCGAGCGTGAGATGCGCCGGGAGCGGCGCACGTTGGACGACAAGTTCGACCAATACTGGAAAGAAAGTAGCGACCGGCAGGACTGAGCCGCACCCTGAGCCGTTCGCACTATCTCTCCGCTGTTCCCTCCAGGCCTACCCGCCTAGCTTGGCCGCTCGAGTCCGGTTGTGATATCCATTCCGGTGAAGAGTCTATTGATGGCGTTCGGACAGCGGCGTAGCACCGTAAGGGTCGATATCGGCGGGGTCCCGGTCGGATCTCCGCACCCCATAGTCGTCCAGTCCATGACCAATACGGACACGGCCGACATCGACGCTACCGTGACTCAAGTCAGTCAGCTGGCGGCCGCGGGGAGCGAACTCGTTCGGGTGACCGTCAATAACGGAGCGGCCGCCGCGGCTGTCCCCGAAATCGTGTCGCGCCTCCGGGCCGACGGGATCGAGACGCCGATTATCGGCGATTTTCATTTCAACGGCCACATTCTTCTGCCCGGCCACCCTGATTGCGCGGCCGCACTAGCGAAGTACCGCATCAACCCGGGCAACGTAGGCGGGAAGACCTGGGACGCCCACTTCGCTACGATCGTTCAGTGTGCCATCGATCACGGCAAGTGTGTCCGGATCGGCGTCAACTGGGGCTCGCTGGACCAGGCGCTGCTCACACGGCTGATGGACGAGAACGCGTCGAGCCCGGACCCGCTGGACGCCTCAGATGTTACCATCGCGGCCATGGTCGACAGCGCCATGTCTTCGGCGCACATAGCCGAAGACATTGGCCTGCCGCATGACCGGATCCTACTCAGCGCCAAGGTCTCGGAGGTCGCCGATCTGGTACGTGTCTACCGGGCCCTGGCCCCGCTCTCGGACTACCCGCTGCACCTGGGCCTGACAGAGGCCGGTATGGGCCGCAAAGGCATCGTGTCCAGCACGGCGGGCCTGGCTCTTCTCCTGGCGGACGGTATCGGAGATACGATCCGCGTCTCCCTCACTCCGGCTCCCGGGGGTGACCGCACTGAGGAAGTTCAGGTCGCGCGGCAGATACTGCAGTCCCTGGGCATGCGCATCTTCGAGCCTCAGGTTACGGCCTGTCCCGGGTGCGGGCGGACGACGAGCACCTTCTTTCAGGTGATGGCGGAGGAGATCGAGACCTACCTGCGGGAGCGCATGACTGAGTGGGAGCGAACCCGGCCCGAAGCAAGGCAGCTGCGCGTCGCGGTGATGGGCTGCGTCGTGAACGGTCCGGGCGAATCACGTCACGCTGACATCGGTATTTCCCTGCCCGGGACCTTCGAAGAGCCCAGCGCTCCGGTGTACGTGGACGGCGAGCACCACGTCACGCTTCGTGGCGACAGCATCGTGGCGGAGTTCAAACAGATCCTGGAACAGTACGTAGAGCGCCGCTTCGGCTGACTGCTGGGCTGGGGTACGCTAGGGTTCGAAGCGCTCCTGAAGCGGTAAGATCTCGAACGCCTCGTCTGCTCTGGACGCTAACCCCACTGCCAGCGAATCGAACAAAGGCGTTTCGTTGAAATCCCCGTCGTAAAGATCAGCCAGGCCAACTCCCGCACTCTCGGCGGGCTCGATGTAGAAAAGAATCAATTCGTGTTTTCGAGCCGAGTCCGGAACGGTCAAATGTCTGACCAACATCACTTCGTCTGCGAACTCGTAGCCTTGGCTGCGTAGGAACGCGGCGGTGAGAGCCGCTTCGCCGTCAGGGTTATCGGCTGCCGCCTTTCCGTAGCTGAACGCGAAGGGATTAGACCGCCAGTTATAGCCCGCGACGACGGGCGTCTCGCTGAACGAGTAGTTGTATGTGTTGTCCGGTCCAGGGAATGCCGTTTCGAATTGCGCGATCACCGTTCGCCGCACGGTTTCGTCATCGGAATCGACGAAAACGAATCTCTCTCCGTCGGCAAAGTCCGGTATTACGAACGGGACCGTTCCCAGGAAGGAGAACGAAGAATCCAGGCGGACTACCAGAGCCGGAAGGTCCGAAGAGATCAGGTCCTGTCCTCTAACCTCTCGAGTCGGAGGGGACTGGGTGACGGTCGGTTCGGCCGACGTACAGGACGCCGCGAACGCAGCGCACACGACCGAAAGTAGACGGTCTATTCTCACAGGTTCACAGGCCTTTCTCGAATCGCGAGTGGGTAGCACACTCGAGAAACACACGCATTGGGGCATGGGTTGCAATCCGGCAGTCAGCCCGAAAAGACCTCGGCGCCATCCGCCAGCCCTCGGCTGATCTCACCCCGCGCAGCCAGATGCCGCAGCATCGCAAGTTGCTCACGCAGAAATAGCACTCGCAGGCCCCCCTCGGGAACGCGTGAATAGGCCTTGAACAACGCGTCGTAGGCGGAGCGCGCTCCGCCGCGCACGGCCTGCAGCGTGCGCTCGGCCTGCCGGTCGAGCTGCGCCAGACGCTCCTGCAGCCATTCCGCCGCTGGCCTGAGCTCGGTCGTGTGCGACGAGTAGAGTACGGCCGGATCCTCCCGCAGCGTGTCCCGCGCGGATTCGGCATAGGCTCCGACGCTATCGAAGTCCGGATCGGACACGCGCAGGGGCGTCTTCCAGCGGTCCAGGAACTGGTCACCCACCAGGAATGCGGACTCCGCCCTGTGGTGCAGCATGAGGTGCCCGGGGGCGTGGCCCTCGGCCAGCCGCCACTCCCAGCCTTCGAGCTCCGGGAGCGTGCCCTGGCCGCCCTCCAGCCGAGTGGTCACAGAGATGCCGGCCAGGGGCGTACCGGCGACCGGCTCTCCGTACGGGGCGAGATCGCCAATCTCGTCGGCCGGCACACCCATGAGGCGCAGCGCCTGAGGTCCGCGGCTGGAACGCGGATCCAGGTTACTCATCTCATCGGCCGCCGCCGCATGCGCCAGAAGCCGGGCTGGGGTCCAGCGCAGCAGTCCTCCGGCATGGTCCAGGTGCGAATGCGACAGGATCACTCCGCGAAGCTCAGCCAGACTCATTCCCAGGCTCCCCAGCTTGGCTTCGAGCGCCTCCAGGCACTCCGGAGTGTCGGCCCCTGAATCCAGCAGCCAGTCGCCGTCCTCACCGCGGAGGAGAAAGGCGCTGGTGACGCCAGGGACGAAAGGATCGGGAAGGGTGATGCGCCAGCAGCCGGGGAACAGCTCCTCGGGAGGCGCGTCTACGTCCAGCCTGGGCACGTCTAGTCTCCGGTCCCCAGCGCGTGGGAGTCCGCCAGTCGCCGCGACTCTACTGCACGGGCCAGCTCTTCCAGCTCGCCGGGCCACCCCAGAGCGCGCCCGCCCAGGCTGCGCGACCGCTCCACGCCGCGCACCGCGTTGGTGAGGAAGACCGCTTCCGCGTCCCTCAGACTCGCCGGGTCAGCGGACTGGCTCTGTACTGGGAAGCCGATCTCCGCCGCTACGGCGAGCACCACCTGCCTCGTTACGCCCGGGTACAGAGCGGCCGACTCTCCCGGCGTATGAAGGCTCCCGCCGCTCCACCAGAACACGTTGGCCGAGCCGGCCTCGGTGACCAGACCCTCCTGCACGCGAATCACCTCGTGGCAGCCGAGTCGCCGCGCCTCGCGGGCGAGGAGGACGAGGGGAAGGGCGCTGCACGTCTTGACTCCGGGAAGAGACGGGAGCGGCAGTACGGTGCCCGGCTGCTGGAGCGCGACTGTAAGCGAGCGCGCCGGAGGCATGGCCAGCAGCTCGACCAGCGCCCAGCCGGAGTCTTCCTCCCGGCCGTAGCCTCGCCCCGAACCGCCGGCGCTCACCTGGATGCGGACGACACCGTCAGCGGCGTCGGCATCATCTGCGTCAGCGGCGCCGAGCCCGGCCACGATGCAGGCTACCTCCGCCGGGCCGCCAACCTCAGCGGGAAGTACCAGACCGGTCAGCTCGCAGGCCCGCCTCAGTCGCTCCATGTGGGCGTCGAGATCCAGCAGCCGCCGGCCCCGGCAGGCAAGCGTGACGAAGACGCCGTCGCCATACCGGAAGCCGCGCTCCGAGATGGGAATGCACCCGCAGTCGTGCACGGGCGCTCCCGGGGAAGACCAGAAGCGCGGGCCGCCGCCTGAGCGCGGACCACCGCCCTCGCGCGGGCCGCTGCCGGTGCGCCGGCCGCCATCGGAGTGCGTGTCGTTAACGTCCGGTTTATTGTGCATACAGGCCCGGAAAATGCAGCTTCGCCGGGCGGCCGGGAAGGGACAGTCCCTCTCGCCGAATCGTATCCAGCATCGTTTCCAGTGGAGGAAGCCAGACATGCGTTCGACTTCGAGAATATTCCTGGCCGTCGCGGCCAGCGCAGCCATGTCGGGATGCGGCCCGCGCCAAGTTGTGGTTGGAACCGACACGCCTCCCTCGGCCCCGGAGGCCAGACAGGTCAGCGATCAGGCCAACAACGAGATTCTGCAGGAAGAGTTGGGCCGATTCGCGGACGCCCAAGAGGAGCACTACTCGGATCACGACCGGTTCGCAGATAGCGCTGACGCACTTGGATTTGCGGCCATGGGCGGCATCAGGCTGGATGTGCTGCAGGGCGACCAGTCCGGTTATTCCGCCATCGCGCGTCTGGGAGATTCCGAATGCGGAATCTTCTCAGGAGATGTCAGGGCCCCTCGTACCTACGTAACACGGGCAGGTGTGGCGGACTGTCGTCCGTGAGCCCGCTTCGCCGCGGGCCTTAGCCAGGGAACCCTACTAGACGCGCCTGCGACGGGCGTTTCGGGCGAGGCGCCGTTGGGCCGCTTTGGCCTTACGGCGCTTGGCTTCGCTGGGCTTCTCGTAGTGCCTCTTGCGCCGCATATCGGCCAGGATTCCGGCTCGCTGGACCTTACGGCGGAACTGCCTCAGAGCCTTCTCGAGGTTATGTCCTTCCTCGATCTGAATTTCCAAACTCCTCAACTCCTTCGGTTGTAGCCTGACAAAAACAAGGCCCGCGGACGCGCCGTAGCCACGTCTGCGGGCGTATCGTACTGCGAACCACCAATATACCGTCGGGCGCTAAAACATCAAGATGAGAGTCCGAGCTTTTGCCATACCCGAGCCCGCCAGGACTGCGCCTGCCCGCCCGCCTCTGCCGAACTAGCAGATTTTGTGCCGCCGCTTCGCTTGGGCCGGGCGGGTGAGCCTTTCCCTTCAGGCATTTCCAGCCCGTAGGCTCGCAAACCCCTGTCGGTCGACTTTACCTCGAAATCAACCCTCTGCCCGGCGCGCAGGGTCTTGAATCCCTGGCCTTCAATGTCCGAGTGATGAACGAACACGTCCCCGCCGCTATCCCGACTCAAGAAGCCGTATCCCTTCTCGTTACTGAACCACTTCACCACGCCAGATTCCCTAGCCATGATTACAGCCTCCGTATCTATGTCAATCGGCTCAGCGCCGACCGCCGGCTCTTCAGCTGCTGGTGACCTGCTCCGCGCAGCGCGTCAGGTCCGCCGCCTTGAGGCCCAGCTCGCTATCGACCAGGTTCAATTCGACGTCCTCGCCCTCCAACAACTCTCTGAAGCCGCTTCCCTCTATAGCCGTGTAGTGAACGAACGCTTCGCGCCCATCGTCCAGTGTGATAAATCCGTATCCCTTGGGGACAGAAAACCACTTGACCTTGCCCTTTACTCGATTCATGCCCGGGCCTCCGCTTGGGAATAAAAAAAGGACCCACCGCCCAAACGTGGCGGTGAGCCTTCCTTAACAATACCGAGAGAGTTCTGGCAAACGCATCCTCTTATTAATAGGGGTCGGACCTCTCGGTTTCAAGCCGCCTTTTTCTGCGCCGCCCCGCCGAAAACATAAGTCTCCCTTGACCACAATATATTGTTGTGCTATAGTCGGCCCTGCACCAGATGTTGTGCGCTTCGGGATTCATACGGGGCGACACGGCGCATTAGTGCGGCCGGCGCCCGGCGGGCAGGATGGAGCCCGATGGGTAGCTCGTCAGTTGCGCTTCGCCCTTTGGCGAGGGCGCCGCTCGCCGCGCCGAGATCCGTCCCAGGTCGCACAGGATCGCCACGATGAACGGGGGAGACAGTATGTATGACAGCTTGGTCATCGACTGCGACGGATCCTTCCAGGTAGAGGGTCACACATACCAGATTCCAGAATACTTCACTCCCCGGGAAGTGTTCGCCTACCGCAGGCTGCTGGAGCCGATACCGGACATTCCTGGCGGCACCAGCCTCAGCGACGATCAGAGGTCCCATCAGCGGGCGTATTTCTTCCGGCGTGCCGCGGCGTGTGTGGTTCCCGGCCTGGAGACGCGCACCCTGGACTCTGTTCCGCTGCCCGTTCTTCGGACGATGCACATGTGGCTGGCCGATCATCGGCCCGAGCTGTTCCTCGGGAGCGCGGTACCCGCCTAGGCAGAAGTCTTCAATTCTTTATCGCAGGTGGCGGCCAGCGCCGCTACCTGCGATCCTGTCCAGTATGTTTCCGGTAGCCCGCTCCAGGGCGCTCGAACCCTGAACGGATCCTGATCTTGACCGATCTGACAGCCTCCACTCGCCGTGCGAAAATCGTCTGCACCATCGGGCCCGCGTCTCGGGACCCCGAGATGCTGCGCCAGATGCTTCGGGCCGGCATGGACGTAGCGCGCATCAATTTCTCGCACACCGGCCAGGACGAGGCCCGGCAGGTAATAGATCTGGCGCGCTCCATAGCCCATGAAGAAGGCCGGCCGCTGGCCATTCTGACCGATCTGCAGGGGCCCAAGATTCGTGTAGGCGACCTCCCGGAGCCTCTGCAACTGGTGGAAGGGCAGCGCTACACGATCGTCACACAGGCACAGGAGGCCGGCGCGGTCGACCTGCAGGGCCCGCCGCGGATTCCGACTACGTATAAGGCTCTGTGGGGAGATGTGACGGCCGGCGACCGGATCCTGCTCGACGACGGACATCTCGAGCTGCGGGTCGAGGCGGTCGCAGAGGGAGCGGTGGAGGTGGCCGCTCTGAACGGTGGACTGCTGCACTCCCAAAAAGGAATCAACCTGCCTGGAGTGGACGTGCAGGCCCCGAGCATGACAGAGGCCGACCTGGCAAACGCTGAGTTCAGCGCCGGGCTGGATGTGGACTACCTGGCGCTCAGTTTCGTCAGGCGGCCGTCAGACGTTTCGGACCTGCGCAAGGTGGCCGGAGACGGGCCGCTGCTCATCGCCAAGGTCGAGAAGGACCAGGCCGTGCGGTCCCTTCCGGAGATCATGGGCGCGGCAGACGGGGTTATGGTGGCGCGTGGTGATCTCGGGGTCGAGATGCCCTACGAGGAAGTCCCTATCGTTCAGAAGCGCACGCTGCGCCTGGGCCGCGAGCTAATCCGTATCAGCATCACGGCGACCCAGATGCTCGAGTCCATGACGCGGTCGCCCCGGCCCACGCGGGCGGAGGTGTCGGACGTAGCCAACGCGCTGCTGGATGGAACCGACGCCGTAATGCTGTCAGCGGAGACCGCGACGGGCGAGTACCCGGTCGAGGCCGTGGCCACCATGGACCGGGTCATCCGGCGCATCGAGCGGGAAAAGAGCTTCGTTTTCGATGCCTCGGACATGGTGCCGAGCCGCGGCTTCGCCGCCGTCCAGCATACGCCGTCAGCGGCCATCGCGGCGGCTTCGGTGGAAGCGCTCACCAGGCTGGGCTGCCGGTTCATGGTGACGTTCACGCGTAGCGGTTTCACAGCGCGCGTGGTGGCCGCGCAGCGGCCGCCCGTTCCGATCCTGGCCGTAACGGATCAGGAGCGAACCTATCGACAGCTGGCGCTGGTTTGGGGCGTGGTTCCGATTCTCGTGCAGGGCGACGAGATCAACTACGACACGCTCCTGAGCGGAGCCTGCGACTATGCTTTGGAGGCCGGCCTCGGCGACTCGGGCGAACGATTCATCGTGACGGCGGGCGTTCCGTTTCACGTCGCGGGAACGACCAACATGATGAAAATCGAGGTGCTCCCATGATCGCTAGGAAGCCGTTTCGGTTCGAGGCGCGATGCGCCTGACGTTCCTGGGAACCGGCACGTCATTCGGCGTGCCCGTAGTGGGCTGTTCCTGTCCCGTCTGTACTTCCGCCGATCCTCGGAATCGGCGCAGCCGGCATGGCCTGCTGGTGGAAGACGGAGACACCAGGCTGCTCGTGGACACACCGCCGGAGCTTCGCCTTCAGCTGCTGGCGGCGGATGTTTCCGATGTGAGCGCGGTGTTTATTTCTCACCCTCACGCTGACCACGTGCATGGCATCGACGACTTGCGCGCTTTCACGGCTTACTCGGGGCCGGCGCTGCCGGTCTTCCTGGCGGCGGAGTACGAACAGGTGATGCGGGAGCGGTTCCCCTACTTCTGGGGTCCTGGCGCCGCGGCAGGCCCCGGATCGTCAATTCCGGAGCTGGATCTGACGCCGTTCGAGGACCGAGCCCTGCAGAAGGTCGGGGCCCTCCAGTTCAGGCCTATCGGATTTCCGCACGGCCCGTTTCGGAGCTACGGTTTTCGCACCGGAGAATTGGGCGTGATCGTGGACGCCAAGTCGGTGCCCGAAGACGCTGTGGAGTTGCTGGAGGGTGTGCGGGTGCTGGTCATTAACGCCCTGTGGTGGGGTAATCCGCATCCCAGCCATTTCAGCATCGAAGAGGCCGTCGAGGTGGCGTCTCGCCTCGGAGCCGAGCGCACGTTTCTCACCCACCTGACGCACCGCGTGGAGCACGCCGACCTGGCAGACAAGCTGCCGCCGAGTATCGAGCCTGCGCACGATGGACTCGTCATCGAGGTCTAGCGTAGTCCTGCAAGGCCGATTGCTGGCCATTTTCGCCGCCTCTATATTCGCCCCTGGCCGTCCCTTTTTCAGCAACGAGCGACATTCGTGCCCATAGACACAATCCGGAATTTCTCCATAGTCGCTCACATCGACCACGGGAAATCCACGCTGGCCGACCGCCTCCTGGAGCGGACGGGGGCGGTGGAGCAGCGGAAGATGAAGGCCCAGATCCTCGATTCCATGGATCTGGAACGCGAGCGGGGCATTACGATCAAGCTGAACGCTATCCGCCTTCCCTACACGGGAAGTGACGGCGTCGAGTATCAGCTGAACCTTATCGATACCCCTGGCCATGTTGATTTCACGTACGAGGTAAGCCGCAGCCTGGCCGCCTGCGAAGGCGCTCTCCTGATCGTGGATGCCAGTCAGGGCATCGAAGCCCAGACGATCTCCAATCTGTTTCTCGCTCTGAACGCGGGCTTGGAGATCATTCCGGTCATTAACAAGATCGATCTTCCCGCCGCCGAGCCCGATCGCCGGCGGAACGAGATCAGCGACCTGATTGGTATCGACCCCGGGGAGGTGCTTCTGGCTTCGGCCAAGGACGGCAGAGGTATCGGGGAGATTCTGGAGGCGATCGTAGAACGGATCCCCCCACCGACCGGCGACCCGAAAGCTCCTCTGCGGGCGCTTATTTTTGATTCGCTGTACGACCAGTACCGGGGCGCCGTCCCCTTCGTTCGAGTGGTAGACGGATCGATTCGGTCCGGCATGACGGTGACTTTCGGCGCCACTGACGCGCAGTACGAGGTAGACGAGGTGGGGTATATGCGGCTCGGTTACCAGCCGACCGGCGAGCTGAAAACAGGAGAAGTTGGCTATCTGACGGCCCAGATCAAGAAGCTGGCTGACACCCAGGTGGGAGACACGCTGCTCGACGCCAGGGACCGCGCCGAGGAGTTGCTGCCTGGATACCAGGAGGCCAAGCCGGTGGTGTTCGCCGGCCTGTATCCGACAGACTCCGACAAGTTCGAGGAGCTGCGCGAGGCTCTGGCCAAGCTGCAGCTCAACGACGCGAGCCTGCGCTACGAACCTGAGACATCGGGAGCGCTCGGGTTTGGATTCCGCTGCGGCTTTCTCGGCCTCCTGCACATGGAGATCGTGCAGGAGCGTCTGGAGCGCGAGTTCGACCTTGATCTGATCACGACGATCCCTAACGTCGAATACTCCGTGAAGCTGACCAACGGAAACGTCGTGTCGGTCGAGAATCCGAGCCATATGCCGGAGCGAGGCCGAATCGAGGCGATCGAAGAGCCGTTCGTGAGGGTCCATATTGTCTCGCCCGCTGAGTATATCGGTGCGCTGCAGGCGCTGTGTCACGATCGCCGCGGCGTCTACCTGGCGCTGAACTATCTGGATACCGAGCGCATCGAGCTGCGCTACGACATTCCGCTGGCGGAGATCGTTCTCGATTTCTATGACCGGTTGAAATCAGCCTCCCGCGGGTATGCGGCCCTCGACTACGAACTGGTCGGCAAACGAGCCTCGGATCTGGTCAAGCTGGATATTCTTCTCAACGGAGACGAGGTGGACGCGTTGAGTGTGGTGGTGCACCGCGACCGCGCGTACGACTATGGCCGAAAGGTGGCTTCCAAGCTCAAGGAACTCATCCCCAGACAGCTGTTCGATGTCGCCATCCAGGCCGCCATCGGACGTGACGTGATTGCGCGAACCTCAGTCAAGGCGCTACGCAAGAATGTGACGGCCAAGTGCTACGGTGGTGATATTACGCGGAAGAGGAAGCTGCTCGAGAAGCAGAAAGAAGGGAAGCGCCGCATGAAACAGGTCGGGTCGGTGGAAATTCCCCAGGAGGCCTTTCTGGCCCTTCTACAGGTGGGAGACTAGGCGTGGGCAATACGGATCAATACATCGTCGGTGTGGATCTGGGCGGTACGTCCATCAACGTGGGCGTCGTGTCCCTGGATGGCGCTACCGTGGCCGGCCTTCGGTCGATGCCGACCGAGTCTGATCGAGGCGCGAAGTTCGTCGTGGATCGCATGATCGAGATGATCAAGGCTTCTATGGCCGAGGCGCAAAAGGAGGCCGCGATATCGGATGGCGGCATTCTCGGCATCGGGCTGGGTGCACCGGGGCCGCTTGACCGGGTGGCGGGGACCGTCATCGAGTCACCCAATCTGGGCTGGCGGAACTTCCCGCTGCGGGATCTGATCGCCAACGCCATCGGGCTCGAGGCGGTGCTGGACAACGACGCCAACGCCGCGGCGCTGGGGGAATGGTGGGTCGGAGCCGGACGCAACGTGGACACGCTGGTCGGGATCACGCTGGGAACCGGTATCGGCGGCGGTATCGTGCTCTCCGGCCGGGTGTTCCACGGTGCCGGAGGGATAGCGGGGGAGATCGGTCATACCACGATCGATTCTACCGGCCGGAAGTGTAAGTGTGGTAACTACGGGTGTCTCGAGGCCTACGCCTCGGGCCCGGCGATCGCCGCCCGCGCCATCGAGGGGCTGGAGTCGGGCGAGGTGAGCACACTGGCCCAGCTGGCGGGCGGAACCCTGGCCAACGTCACGGCTGAAACCGTGTTCGAGGCCATCGTGGAAGGCGATGAGTACGCCCGCGATGTCATGCGAGACACGGCGCACTTCCTGGGCATTGGCATCGCCAATGTGATCAACGTTCTGAATCCGGAGATGGTGGTGATCTCCGGCGGCGTGACCCGGGCCGGGGAATACCTGTTCGAGCCACTGCGCCGGGAAGTGCGCAAGCGGGCGTTTCGTAACGCCGCCGACAGCTGCCGCATCGTGAGCAGCGACCTGGGCGTCACGGCCGGCGTGATCGGCGCCGCCTGCACGTTTCGCGTCGAGCGCCTGGACGCGGAATAGACATGCCCCGGCTGGGTGTTCTCGGAACCCTCGTATGGGATACGATCCGTCAGCGGCGCAGCGCCGATGACTCTGAGGATGACTCTCAGCACGATCCGGCCGAGATTCAGGATTGGGGGGGAATCGGATACAGCCTGGCCGCTTTTGAGGCTGTGCGGCCCCCGGGCTGGACTCAGTTTCCGATAGTGAAAGTGGGACATGATCTGCGCGGGCCGGCCGATACTCATATTTCGTCCCTAGCCTCGGCTGAAGTGGGCGGTCTGCAAACCGTGCCCGAGCCCAACAACCGGGTGACCCTGTACTACGAGGACCAGCTGCGTCGCTGCGAGCACCTGAGTGGCGGCGTGCCCGGCTGGACCATCGAGGAACTCAGGCCTCTGACCGAATCCTGCCACGCGCTTTACGTGAATTTCATCGCCGGCTGGGAGCTGGATCTGGAGACGGCCATGGCGCTACGGGATTCTTTTGCCGGCCCGATATACGCCGACATTCATTCTCTGATGCTGAGCATCGGTGAGGACGGCGTGCGACGGCTGCGGCCCCTGCCCAGGTGGCGGGAATGGCTGTCCTGCTTCGATATCGTCCAGGTGAACGAGGACGAACTGCGCACGCTGGACGAGGCGGCGCCGGCCTGGGAGACGGCGGCTGCCGTGGCGGCGGACGGCGGACGCGGCGAGAATTCGTATCTGCGCGCCGTCCTCGTTACGCTCGGTGGGCACGGCTCTGCGTGGTCGGCCGCCGCCGCTGACACCCGTCTCGCGGATCCGCCTTCCGGGGCCGAAGGCGTTCGCATGGGATGCGTCGGCCAGGCCGGCGGCGCGCGGCGGGGAGACCCGACGGGCTGCGGCGACGTGTGGGGGATGGCCTGCTTCGCCAGGCTGCTGGCAGGCTCGACGCTCGAGGAGGCCATGCAAACGGCCAACAGCCTGGCCGGAAGCAATGTGACCACACAGGGCGCGACCGGACTAGCCGGAATTCTCGCAGGTGAGGACTCGAATCGCACGAGTCAGATCGCATGAGCCGAATCGCATGAGCCAGATCGCATGAGCCAGATCGTCGAGATTCCTGAAGACCTGAACCATCGCACGTTCGAGCAGCTTCTAGTGGATGTGAATCGGTTGAGCCTGGACGGCGCGTCGCGCCTTCTGTTCAACGCGCGCCGGGTGAGGTGGATTTCTCCCTACGGGATGATCGGCCTGCTCGCGGCCGCCCGGGTGGCGGGCGACCGCACCGGCCACGCGCCCAGTCTCGAGGCTCCTGAGCTTCGGGAAGTCCGATCATATATGGACCGGATGGATTTCTGGACGGCGGCGGCTCCGGTGTTCGACCTCCCGTCGGTCGCGGCGCGAACACATACGGAGTCCGATGCCCTGCTCGAGATCACTCCGATCAGGTCGCATCACGACGTTCACGCCGTCGTCGACCGTGTTCGCGAGCGGGCCGCAGCCATTCTGGAGAAGAGGCTCCACTATCCCAAAACCTCGGTCATCCAGTTCAGTGTGATGCTGTCTGAAGTGTGCCAGAACATCATCGAGCACGCCGAAGCGGACGGCTGGGTATGCGCGCAGACGTATCATTACCGGGAGCGTTTGGGCCGGGACGTGCTGATGCTGGCGGTCATGGATGTGGGTATCGGGTTCGAAGGGTCGCTCGCGACGGAACACGCGCGGCGCACCGGTGAGGGGTGGTCGGCGGCTGCCGCCCTGGAGGCCGCCTTGCTGCATGGCGCGTCGCGCCACGCCGATCCGGGCCGGGGCCACGGCCTGCAGGCCATCCGGCGTCAGGTCGAGCGCTGGGGCGGCGAACTGGCGATCCGCAGCGGAAACGCCATGATCGCGGAGGTGCAGCCCTGGGACGACCTCCCTCCTCTGCAGGAGAACCTGACCCCGTTTCCCGGGGCGCAGATTCTCGTGATGCTGCCGGCGAAGGCAGACGGGCCGCCCTCCACGGGCGGGGGAGCGGGCAGGTGAGCGGCGCTCCGAGGTCAGCGCAGAGTTGGCCCTCAGTTGCGGTCACGACGTTCTACAAGCGCGACCTGATCACCCGCCACACGGGGCGTGTCGTAAGGTCGGGTATCGAGGGAGTGGTCGCCGAGCAGGGAGGGCGCTCTCTGATCGTGCTCGATTTTCGGTCGGTCCGGATTATCGACTTCAGCTGTGCGGATGAGGTGGTGGCCAAGCTCGTGCTCGGGGCGGTGGAGCACGGAGACGACGGGAAGGAGCGCTTCTTCCTGTTTCGCGGCATGGAGGAGCACCACCTGGATACGATCAGCTTCGCCTTGCAGCGCCGGGATCTGGCCGCCACGGCCCAGAGAAGTTCCGGCGAGCCGGTTCTCATCGGTACGGCGGACGACGCGGAGCGCCGGGCATGGGAGACGGTCTGCGACCACCGCCGATGCGATTCGGCCCGCGTGGCGAGCGCCCTCGGAATCGCGGAGCCGAGGGCTCGGCCGGTGCTCAACGGGCTGCACGGACGCCGGCTGCTATGGCGGCGCGGCGACGAATACGTGTCTCTCCTGGAAGCGTTCGCGGTGGGGGGCGCGGGAGCGGACGGGGCCGGGGCGTGAACCGCGCCCGCTGGCAGCCGCGGGGTGTCGCAGCCCTCGGCGTATTTGTCTGGCTGCTCGGAGCAGCTGTTACCGGCGGCTGGATGTGGCTGGCGTCGTCCCTGACCGAGCCGTCCGGTACGGTCCCCCTACCGGACCTGCTCTCGCCCGTAACGGTCCAGGTCGATTCCTTCGGCGTTCCCAGCCTGTATGCGGGCAGCCTGGAGGACCTGGCCCGGGCCCAGGGTTACATGCATGCGCTCGATCGGCTGTGGCAGATGGAGCTGACCCGCCGCGTCGCGCTCGGGAAGCTGTCGGAGGTGTTCGGAGAACGGGCGATCGCGCAGGACCGACTCATGCGCACCCTGGACCTGTCCGGCCGGGCCGCCCGCCGGCTGGAGCAGTTGAGCGGCTCCGAGAGAGCTCTCTTGGACGCCTACGCCGAGGGCGTAAACGCCCGCCTCGACCTGACCGCCAGTCCCCTGCCGCCGGAATTCCAGATTCTGCGCTTTGCTCCCGAGCAGTGGACGGCCGGGGCAACGATCGCGGTCGGCCTCGTGATGACGCTGGACCTCTCCCACTGGCACAAAGATCTGGCCCGATTCAAGCTCCAGCCTCACCTGTCAGCCGAGAAGTTCGAATATCTGCGCCTGCCGTACGCGGAGGGGGAGCCGGTCACCTCAGACCGGCCCGTGGCGCCTCCCGACTTGGGATCGACCGCGCCTCTCGAGGTCGCGGGCTCGGGGCAGCGGGCCGGTGCGCCGGCTCCGTCCGAGGCACGCATAACCGGCCCGGCCGCGTCCGCCCGCCCGGCCGCATCCGCCGCTCCTACCGCGCTCGAGACCATGCGCTCGGTGGCCCGGTTGTCCGTGCGCTCGGCCTCCAACGCCTGGGTGATCGCCGGGTCGCGGACGGCGTCCGGCCATCCCATCGTGGCCAACGACATGCACCTGGGACAGCGAACGCCCGGTGTCTGGTATCTATCCGCTTTGCATTCGGAATCGCCGCCAACGGACGTGGCTGGCCTCACTCTTCCGGGCATTCCCGGCGTGGTCGTGGGCTACAACCGTTTCGTCGCCTGGGGCTTCACCAACGGCATGGTCGACGACGTGGATTTCGCGCGCGAGCAGCTCGACAGCGCCGGACTCCGCTACCGCGAGGGTGCCGGCTGGGCCGACCTCAAGGTGCGGCGGGAGACGATACACGTACGCGGCAGGGCCCAGCCGGTGGAAATGGAGATCCGGGAGACGGTTCGAGGCCCGCTGATCGGGGACGGCCTGGACGGCCTGGGTGAGCCATTGTCGCTCCTGTGGACGGACTCGCGCGAGTCCCCGCAACTGGGCCAGTGGGGCATGGCCCGGGCCCGCACCGCGTCTGAGCTGCTGGAAGCGGCGCGCGACTTCGCGGCCCCGCACGTGAACATTCTGTTCGCCACCACGGCCGGCGACATCGGGTTCCGGCTCAGCGGCACGATCCCGGCCCGGACGTGGGACGGCTCCCTACCGGTGGATGCCTCACTCGTGGGCGCGGAGTGGTCCAGGGTCTGGCCGCAGGAGAACCATCCCGCCGCCCTCAATCCGCGCTCCGGGTACCTGGTCTCCGCTAACAACCTGCAGGCCCCCGGGCTGGGGACGGCGCTGAGTGTGGACTACGCGCCTCCGTACCGCGCCCTGCGCCTGACGCAGGCGCTCGAAGTACGCCGGTCGTGGACTGTGGGCGATACCTACGCCCTGCAGCACGACGTGCGAAGCCTGCTGGCCGATCGCCTCGTGCACAGGGCGGTGCAGGCGGCGCGCCGGCTGGAGGCGGAGGGGGAGGAGGGGGCGCTCGCAGCAGCGGACGTACTCAGTGAATGGAACCGGTCGGCCGACCTGGATTCGCCCGCTCCGTCGCTGTTCTACGCCTGGCTGTTTCGGCTGCGCCAACTGGCCGTCGAGGACGAGTTCGCTTCGGCTCCAGGCTGGGAATTCTTTCCCACGGACGCACTCGAGCGGCTCGTCCTAGAGGGAGATGAGAACCCGTGGGTGGATGACATCCGGACGCCGCAGAGCGAGACTTTTTCCGACCTCTCAGCACGGGCGATGCGGGACGCGATTCGCGCCACCGGGAGCCGGCCCTGGGGTGAACTGCACTCGGAACTCCATCCTCACGCCCTGGGTGGAGTGCCGTCGCTCGCGAACCTGCTCGGACTCAACGTCGGACCGCATCCGGTGGCCGGCGGTCCCAACACCGTGAGCCCCGACGACTACGGCCGCTGGAACGGTTTTACCGAGGCCGCCTGGACGCCGCCGTATCGCAGCGACTACGGTCCTTCGGAGCGATTCGTGGCCGACCTGAACCCGGAGGGCCCGACGGGCCACTTTGTGCTCCCCGCCGGCCAGAGCGGCAACCCGTACAGCCGGCATTACCGGAGCCTCAATTCGCGCTGGCGCCACGGGTCGCTCATCGAAGTTCCGATCGAGACCGAACGGACCGCCGCGCGCTCCGTGCGGGAGTTTACGCTGGCGCCTGATGGATCCGGTAAATAGGTTGATTCTGCCGGTGATTCGAGAGTTTGGCCGGCGCTACGTCCAAGAGAGAATAGTCTTGTGAACAGCGCTCCAACCGAACCCACAAGCATAGAACAGCGCGTCGAAAGCGTGCTCGAAACCATCCGCCCGGCCATTCGGGCGGACGGGGGCGACATCGAGCTGCTGTCTGTGGACGAAGTTGAAGGGCGCGTGCAGGTCCGGATGGTAGGAGCGTGCTACGCCTGTCCCATGTCCACGCTTACGCTGACCGCCGGAATCGAGCAGCGTCTGAGAATGCAGGTTCCGGAGATCCAGATCGTCGAATCAGTCTAGCGGCCGGCCGGCCGGCGCTGGGGCCGCGATAACGGTAACGGCGACGATGGCGGCAATACATGAGTCCCACGGTGGTCGTCTCATCGTGGGGCTTTCTTTCGCGCCTGAGCGCAGGAGAAGTAACTGATGGCAGTGCAGACAGTAGAAGAGCGGATTCGCGCGGCCCTGGGCCGCATCCGGGATGGTTCCGGCGCGGATGTGGTCAGTTCCGGGGTCGTTCAGACCATTGAAGCCGAGGGCGGAAACGTGCACATCAGGATCGCCCTGGGCGAGAACGACCCCCCCGCTCTCGCCGATACGCTGCGTTACGTGGCGCTTGGCGTAGCAGGTGTGGACGAAGTGGCCGTCGACCTGGATACGGCCGCTCCCGCGGCTCCACGCCGGGCTGTGGGCTCGACTCGCAGGCGAACGCTGCCTGTCGTCGGGCCGGACGGAGGGCCGGTATCCGCCCAACCGGGAACCGTGCCGCGCGCCAAACCGACCCCTCAGAAGGTAGCCAGCCGCCGTCCCGAGGAGGCCGAGCCGCTAGAAGGCGTGCGGCATGTCATCGCGGTCAGTTCGGGGAAGGGAGGCGTCGGCAAGTCGACCGTCGCGTCGAACCTGGCCGCGGCATGGGCCGCCGCGGGTCACCGGGTAGGTATCCTGGACGCCGACATCTACGGGCCTGACATCCCCACCATGTTCGGTGTAAGCGACAAGCCGCGCATGGAAGACGATCTGGTCATTCCACTGGAGGCTCACGGCGTCAAGATCATGAGTCTGGGGCTGCTGGTTGACGAGGATACACCCGCCATTTGGCGAGGTCCGATAGTCATGGGAATCATGCGGCAGTTTATCCGCCAGGTGAATTGGGGTGAGCTGGACTATCTCATCGTGGACCTGCCGCCCGGAACGGGCGACGCTCAGCTGTCTCTCGTACAGCTGGTTCAGGTGTCGGGGGCTGTCATGGTCACGACTCCCCAGGACGTGGCCGTGGGGGGCGTACTGAAGGGGATTCGCATGTTCGAGACGGTCGACATTCCGGTCATCGGGGTGGTCGAGAACATGAGCGGATTCGTGGCGCCCGACACAGGCGTGCGGTATGACATCTTCGGATCGGGCGGGGGCCAGGGGTTAGCGGCGTCACTCGAACTCCCGTTCCTGGGATTCGTTCCGCTCGGAATGGCCGTCCGGGAAGAAGGTGACCGTGGAACACCCACCGTGGTCGGGCGGCCGGACTCTCCCGAGGGACAGGCGCTGCGCTCGGTCGCTGAGGGCGCCCGCGAACAGGTCGAAGCTCTCTCGACGAAAGACTGAGCCGGGTGTCGGCCCGGGTAGACCCGACTTCGGGGCCCGTTCGCAGTTCCGTACTGCGCCTGGCCGTGCCGGCCGTGTTCGCGATGCTCATTCAGGGCTTGTTCAACATCGTGGACACGTTCTGGGTGGGCCGAGGGCTCGGACCCGTCGCCCTGGCCGGGATCAGCACGGCCGGGTTCTTCGTCTGGATGACCCTCTCGCTGGCCAACGTCCCGGAGGTGGGCCTGACCGCGGTGGCCAGCCGGCGCCACGGCGAGGGCGACCCGAAGGGCGCGGCCGAGGCAGTCTACCAGGCGGTGCTTCTGGCCATCGGTGTGTCGGCCCTGGTGGGGGCCGCGGGGCTGGCCGGGCTCTCCCTGTGGTTCCGCATCATGGACACTCCGGGCGACGTTACCGTGCAGGGAGCCCAGTACCTGAGCGTCTACTTCGCGGGCACCCCGATCGTGTTTCTGTACTTCGCCATGGATGCGGCTTTTCGGGCTGCCGGGGACACCCGGACGCCCCTCGCCCTCCTCTCCATATCCCTCGGCCTGAACATAGTTCTCGACCCGTTCCTAATACTCGGCCTGGGGCCGTTTCCGCGCCTGGGAGTGCTGGGCGCCGCCCTGGCTACACTGCTGACCCGGTCGGTAGGCCTCGGCCTGGGCTTTGTATGGCTCAGCCAGCGCGGCCTCATCCGGCGCTGCCGGCCGCGGCTTCCCACCATGCGCACGATAGGCTGGGTGGGGCTCCCCGCGGCTCTGTCCGGAGTGGTCTTCTCGGCTGTCTATGTGCTGCTCACGCGCATGACCAGCCAGTTCGGAACCCCCGCTCTGGCGGCTCTCGGTGTGGGCCACAAAGTAGAGTCGATCGGATTCATGATCTGCGTCGGATTCGGCCTCGCAGCAGCTACTGCCGTGGGCCAGAATCTCGGAGCCGGGAAGCCAGAACGAGCGCATAAGTCAGGCGTGTTAGCGACGGGGTACGCGGCTCTCGCCATGGGAGGGGTCGGGCTCGTGCTCCTCCTATTCCCGCAGCCGCTGATCGGCGTGTTTACTAACGATCCGGCCGTGCTGGATGCGGGCGCCAGCTATCTTCGAATCGTGGCGGCGGCGCAGCTCTTCATGGCTCTGGATCTCGTTCTCCAGATCGCCATGGAAGGTGCCGGCTATACGCTGGCGCCCATGCTCGTGTCAGGCGCCTTGACCGTGCTCAGGCTCCCCCTGGCCGCCCTGTTGCTCGTCCCGCTCGGACTCACCGGGATCTGGCTGGCCATCAGCGTCACGGCGATGCTGAAGGGGATCGCCATGGCTTGGCTCTGGCACCGCGGCACGTGGAAGCTGCGAGAGGTCTGACGGACTCCTGACGGCCGCCCGGATGGCAGCCTGCCGCGGGTGCGTACGTGCCGCGCGTGCCCGCCTGCCGCTTAGCGGGCGAAGTTAATCTCGATCGCGCCCAGAGTGGCCTTCAGGTCGATGTTCAGCTGAACATCAGCCGAGTCCCAGTTGGAGCTGACGTAGGCTCCGTCCACCTTCTGCAGTCCGCCCCGATCAAAGGCGGCCAGAAAAGTCTTCTTCGTAACCCGGACTCCCACATCGCGCGGAAGCCTAAGCTCCAGGGCGCCCAGGCCCATCTTGATCTCGATGTCGGCGCTTTCTTTCCACTCACCGGTCAGGTCGAGCATGACCTCACCGACTCCTCCCTCAAACGAAAGATGCCGGAAATTCGCGTTTCCCAGCTCTCTGGCCTCGAATTCCGCCGCGCCGACCTTGAACACCATTTTGTCCATGGTCTCCGGGTTGGGGGCGTCGAACCGGATTGTGGTCTCGGACGCGCCGGTGCGGACCGTCAGGCCCGTCAACGCCGCCCCGCCCAAGTCCAGGTCGGCCGACACCGCGCCCATTTCCAGACTGAGATTCGTCGGCACTTCCCGGCTCACGGCGAAGTGGAGTGTGCCTGTCTCGTCGAATTGTTCGGACAAGTCATCCAGGTCCACATCGAACTCGTCGAGGCCAAACCTCAGGTGTGCGCGCCCGTTTTCGACCGTCCACTCCCGCAGCGGCTCGAACTGAGCCGCGTCGTAGCGCAGAGCCGCTTCGTACAGGAACAGCTCACGAGCCGGCGCCACTGTGAGCTCGCCTACGCCGTAGTGAATCTCAGCGTCGATCGCCTCGATAGAACCGATCTGCCGCGCCGAGCGAACCTCCAACCAGTCGTGCTCCTGTGCAGCGATCTTGGCCGGAAGAATCACCGCTGCCGCGACAAGCAGGCCCAGGGGCGCTGAGGACCTAAGCACTGGAGCCACCCGTCTTCGCGGCATCGAACGAGTCATCCGCGTCGAAATCATATCCTTGCGGCGCGACCGGACGCTGGCCGGCCCGCGTCAGGATGATGGCGCCGAAGCCGCCCGTGAAGGCGACCCACGTTGCCACGCTGGCGGCGAAGATGATCAGGCCCCGGAAGGGCCCGACACCGCCCAGCAGATGCAGCGCCGAAGCGACCGCGAACGGAGCGATCAACGCCGCGAGGCCGGAAATGACATAGTAGAACGAGTTCGGCCGCTCGGGCCTGAATCTGCGCAGCGCATCCACGTCCCGATTGTAGAGGAATTCCCCGGCCGCGTGCGCCGCGGCCAGATAGGCCAGCGGAATCGATAGAGCGATGGCCAGCAGATAGAACGGAATCGCTAGCCAGGTCACGATGCCGACTACCAGAACGAGCAGAATCGGAAGGCTCAGCAGCTGCCCGCCCAGACCCACGCCGAAGCTGCGCCCGAAGTCCGTGCGTACGACGTCGGCGATCGTCTCGAGGCGCTTTCGCGAGAAGTACACGACTCCAAAGCCCATGGCGCTCAGTACGAGGAACCATATCACGGCTGCGAAGATTCCCCCCACCGCGTGTCCGATGTTGTGGCCCACGCGCCCGAAGAAGCCGCGCGGCGCTCTGTCTCTCTCATAGGCGCGCAGGTCGTGCCGAAGCTCATCCCGCAGGGCCCGCGCCTCCGCACGCATCTCGTCCGCCTCGGCACGAAGTTCGTCAGTCAGCGGGGTAACGTCGAAGTTCGCGGCGAAATCATCGCCCAACGAAAGGGCCAGCATCTCGCCCATTACGGCGCCGCCCATATGCTCCACCTCGCCGCCCACGGTGACCAGGTCGCCCTCGATCACCGCGTTGGGCATCAGTTCCAGATTGCCGTTCAGGACGAGCACGTCGCCGCGAACGGTTCCGTCCAGAGACAGATCTCCGTCGAGCAGGGCCAGATTGCCCTGGATGGTCTGTCCGGCCGATATCTGGTAGTCGTCATGGATGAGAAGGGCCAGGTTCTCATTGGCCGCCTCCGCGTCCAGGTCCAGCCGCCCCAGGGCGCCTCGCAGCTGATCCAGGTTCAGGGTCAGAGCCTCGAGATCCAACAGGCCGGGAGCGATCGTGAGAGGCTTTCCTCCGGCTCCCAGAACACTCGCGGACTCGGCAACGCCAGCCGCGTCCGCCGCATCAGCGACCTGCGCATCGGCGCCGCGTAGCATTTCGGCCAGCGTCTGCGACAGCTGTGTGCCAGCCGATTGATCGGCGCCGGCCCACTCGGGAGCGCTGTCCAGCCAGTCCTGCACGCTGCTCGCCAGTTCCGTCTCGCCCAGTAAGCCGGGGCTGCGCAGCAGCTCCCGCCAGGCGCTTTCCAACTGTCCACCTGTTTCGTAAGTGCCGGCGGCGCTTCCGTCGATTTCCAGCTCGCCGTCCCGAAGCTCGATCAGGCGGACGTCTCCGTCCGCCAGCTCAACCTCGAGCGCCGCGCGGTCAGACGTAAGGCTTACCGATCGTGCGCTGGGCACACTCTCCTGCGCTCCGGCGCTTGCCGGCGCCAGTGTTACGAGCGCAGCGATCGCCGCCGCCCCAAGTGTTGTCAGCCACCTCATCATCAGCACCCCTCGTTCATTCATCTTGTTCATCGTGCAGGTGTCAGTTGTCTCGTTGGTTCTTCCATCAAGCGCCTCGTGACGCTCAGCGATCCGATTCCCATCAATGTCAGCGTGGCCAGGGCGGCGATTGCCGATCCGACGCTCAACTGACTGCCCAACTGGTCGAACGCGGACGCGAGTCCGGACTGGTAGATCCACTGCGCCGCGTTGAGTGCGGCGCTGGCCAGCCGGGCTAGCGTGCGCTCGGCCACAAAGCCGACCAGGCCGGCCGGGCTCGACTGTGGGAACTGGGCCGCCCAGGCCAGGAGAACTCCCGCCGTAACCCCCGCTCCCGCTGCGGATCCAGTGACCGCGAGCCAGTGATCCCGAAGTGTCTGTATGGCTCTCGTGCGCAGCGGTACCGGCGCGGGCGCCGGAGCCGGAAGCGTAACGCGTGCCATCACCTGGCTTGCGAAATCGGGCGCCGGCTCGAATGTCGCCAGGTTCGCCAGCGAGCTGCTCAGGAGCCGATGCGCGCTCAGTTCCTCGCGGCAGTGGGCGCACGTTTCCACATGCGCCATGCGGCGCCGTCCGAGCGGCTTCTCACTGGTGTGAGAAAGGCTCTCGAGCTCTTCCTGGGTCAGGTGTCGTTTGCTTTTAGTCATAGTTTCTGTCCATCTGATTTACCCTACGTTTTCCGGGTTTCAGTAGTTTCACCCCTCATCCTCCCCGGAAAGATGCCCCAAAGACAGCCTCAGCTCTCTGCGGGCGCGGAAGATATAGGTCTTTACGGTACCCAGCGGAATGTCCATGATGTCTGCGATCTCCTCGTAGGCCCTACCCTCCACGTGCCTGAGAAGGATCGCCGTGCGGTACTCTTCGCGCAGGGCGGCGATGGCCTCTTCCATCTCGCCGGCCAGTTCATGAGACTCCACCAGCGTGTCGGGCGAATCCTCAGTCGATTCGAGGTCGAAGGACGTGGCCTCCTGGCGGTCAGAGCTCGTCGCGTCCGGAGACCCGTGAATCGAGACGGTGCGCAGTTCCTTCCTGCGCAGGTGATCAACAGTGAGATTGTAGGCGATCTTGAACAGCCAGGACGAGAATTTGTAGGTCGGATTGTACCGGTCCAGATTGTTGAAGGTGCGAACGAACGCCTCCTGGGAGAGATCCTCGGATAGCTCCCTGTCTCTCACCATACGGTAGATGAGAGAGAATACGGGCCGCTGAAATCGCTCTACGAGCTCACGGGCCGCTCTTTGGTCGCCGTTCCTGCAAAGACGAACCAGATCCTGGTCGGTGCTTTCGCCAAGAGTCACTCGAAGGTGTCCGCGAGCCTCATCATTTTAATCTGAACCGTGTATGGAACCCGGTAAAGTCGCGTTGCTGTTCCGCTGGGGCCACCGTAACGTTCCGGTCATGTCCATCAACTCCCTATCCCAATTCATAGAAGAGCTGGACCGTGCGGGCGAAATCGTACGTGTTTCGCGGCCGGTTCGGGTAGAGCTCGAGATTACCGAGATCGCGGATCGGTGCATGAAAAGCGCCGCAGGCGGCCCGGCGCTCCTGTTCGAGCGGCCCGTTCTGCCGAGCGGGGAAGAGTCCGCCGTGCCGCTGGCCATCAATCTGTTCGGAAGCCAGTCCCGCATGGCGCTGGCCCTGGGGACGGACAGCCTGGACGACATCGCGGCCCGAATCCGCGATCTGGTACAGCTCAAGCCGCCAGATAGCCTGCGCGAGAAATTGCTCATGCTTCCGCAGCTGGCGGAGCTGGCCAAGTTTCCTCCCCGGTCGGTACGCGGAAAACCTGCCTGCCAGGCCCAGGTGTGGCGATCGGGAGACGTGGACCTGACCCTGCTGCCCCACTTGCAGTGCTGGCCCGATGACGCGGGCCGATATATCACGCTGCCGCAGGTGATCTCGCGGGACCCAGCCACGGGCCGGCGTAACGTCGGCATGTACAGGATCCAGGTTTTGGACGAGCGCCGGCTCGCCATGCACTGGCAGCGCCACAAGAGTGGGGCAGCCCATTGGCGCGAGATGGCCCGCCGCGGGGAGCGAATGCCGGTCTGCATCGCGCTGGGCGGTGATCCGGCTTCCATGTACTCGGCCAGCGCGCCGCTACCCCCCAACATCGACGAGTATCTGTTCGCCGGGTTCCTGCGCCGGGAGCCCGTGTCGCTCACCTCGGCGCTGAGCTGCGACCTCGAGGTGCCGGCCGATGCCGACATCGTGATCGAGGGCTACATAGATCCGTCTGAGGATCTGGTGACGGAGGGGCCGTTCGGCGACCACACCGGGTTCTATTCAGAGGCGGATCTCTACCCCTGCGTTCACGTGGAAGCGATCACGATGCGGTCGGACGCCGCCTATCCGGCCACGATCGTGGGCCGGCCGCCTATGGAGGACTATTATCTGGGCCACGCCACCGAGCGCATCTTCCTGCCTCTGCTCCAACTGACGTTGCCAGAGGTAGTGGACATGCACATGCCGGCCGAGGGGATCTTCCACAACCTGGTGTTCGTCTCCATCCGCAAGGAATTCCCGGGGCACGCCTACAAGGTCATGCACGGGCTGTGGGGCCAGGGCCTCATGTCGCTGGCCAAGGTGATCGTGGTGGTGGACGACTGGGTAGACGTGCAGGATCCTCAGCAGGCCTGGTGGGTGGCGCTCAACCACATCGACCCGGAGCGAGACGTGCTCTTCTCCCGCGGTCCGATCGATGTCCTGGACCATGCGTCGCGGGGCTTCACGTTTGGATCCAAGATGGGCATAGACGGCACGAGGAAGATGCCTGAGGAAGGCTTCGACCGGTGGTGGCCACCGGTGATCGAAATGGACGCCGAGACGCGGGGGGCGGTAGACGGGATGTGGGACGAACTCGGCATCTCGCTGAAGTGATGTCAGGTGGCGGGTGGGACCGCCTTTCGCGGCCGCGCCGGTATGCGAACTTCGTAAAGCTTCCCCACACGGGTTTCGCTCTCCCTTTCGCGCTGGTCGGCGCCATCTTCGCTTCCTACAGGTTCCCGGTGTCCGTGCTGGATATCGTCTGGATCGTCCTCGCGTTCACAGCCGTTCGCTTCGCGGCCATGTCATTCAACCGGCTGGTCGATCGGTCTTATGACGCGCGCAATCCGCGCACGGCGGACCGGGAGATCCCGTCCGGCCGCATGAGTGTGCGCGAAGCTCGGCTTCTGGTCCTGTCTTCCTCAGCCGTTTTCGTGTTCGCCGCCGGCATGCTCAATCTGCTCTGCCTGGCTCTGTCTCCCGTGGCGCTGGGGGCCGTGCTGGGCTACTCGTACGCCAAGCGGTTCACGACCGGCACGCATCTGATTCTGGGGCTGGCGGACGGGATCGCGCCGGCGGCGGGCTACCTCGCCATCTCCGGGCGCTGGAGTGAGCCCTGGATCTTCCTGCCGGTGCTGGTCGTAGCCGTCGGGTTCTGGATCGGAGGGTTCGATATTCTGTATTCAATGCAAGACGCGGCCGTGGACCGGCAGCTGGGCCTGCGCTCCATTCCGGCGCAGTACGGCGAGCGGGCCGCGCTCCTCGTCTCACGCGGATTCCATATCGTCACTGTCCTGGCCTTGCTGGCCGTGCCCCTCATGCTCCCGGAGTTGGGCGGGTGGTACCTGCTGGCCGTCGTGTCGGTGGCGGCTCTATTGGGCCTCGAGCACGGGCTCATCGATCCCTCTTCCAGCCGATCGATTCAGCGCTCCTTCTTCACCGTCAATGTGTGGCTGGCTTCGGTATTCGCGGCCTTCGTGCTCGTCGGGCGGCTGGTATGAACGGGCGCTGGATACTCGGCATCACTGGCGCATCGGGGGCTCCGTACGCTGTCCGCCTGCTCGAAGCGGCGGCCGAGGCCGGGATTAGGGCCGACGTGATCGTCTCGGCTCACGGCTGGCGGCTGCTGGCCCACGAAACCGGTCTGCCGGACCTGGCCGCTCTTCGAGACCGCCTGGGCGCAAGGGCGGAGGCCTTCGACTGGTTTGGAAACGCGGACCGGGGGGCGCGGCCTGCATCAGGTTCTGCGCCCTACGCGGGGATGGTGATATGTCCCTGCTCCATGGGGACGCTGTCCGCTGTCGCGCACGGCAGTTCGCGCAGCCTGGTCGAACGGGCGGCCGACGTAACACTGAAAGAGGGCCGCCGGCTCATTCTGGTTCCCAGAGAGATGCCCCTGTCGCCCATCCACCTGGAGAACATGCTGTCACTGTCACGCATCGGAGTCACCGTCATGCCGGCCGCGCCCGGTTTTTACCACGCTCCGAAAGGGATGGACGATCTGATCGACTTCGTCGTGGCCCGGGTCCTGGACCACATGGGCGCCGCGCACTCGATCGGCTATCGCTGGACGGGCGAGGAAGAATCCGAAGCCGGCCGGCAGGGCTCGGCGGACACCGCGGACTCGGCGGACGAGTAGCGGCCGGCGCCGCTCAGTTCTGGCAGCTGGAGCAGAGAAAAGAGCTACGGCCCGCCTGAACGATGCGCTCGATAGTCTTTCGGCAGCGGGGGCATTTCTCTCCCTCGCGCCCGTACACGCGCAGCCGGTTCTGATACTGGCCCGAGGCTCCGCTCACCGCTCTGTAGTCGCGCAGGGTCGTTCCGGAGCTCCGTAGAGCCTCGCGAAGAACGCGCCGCACCGAACGGTGCAGCCGCCGTGCCTCCTCGGATGTCAGCGATCCGGCGGGGCGCCTGGGGTCGATCTCGGCCCGAAACAGCGCCTCACTGGCGTAGATGTTTCCGACCCCCGCCAGTCTGCGCTGATCGAGCAACACGTTCTTGATCGGGGCCCGCAGGTTGTGGAAGATTCTGAGCAGGTCGCCGGAGCTGAAGCGGCCCAGCGGCTCCGGCCCCAGCCGGGCCGCGACTCGGGCCCACTCCTCGCCCGACAGCACCAGGAACCCGCCCAGGCGCCGGACATCGTCGTAGAAAAGCGTCCGGCCGTCATCCAGCCTGAACTCGGCCGCTATGTGCCTGAAGCCCGCCTCGCCCGGCAATGAGGGTCCGATGGCGAAGCGGCCGGTCATTCTCAGGTGAGTCTGGAGCACGGTGTCGCGGTCCAGCTCGAACAGCAGGTACTTGGCACGCCGGGACACGCGAAGAAAAGTTCTTCCGCGCAGGAGCCGGCCGAACTCGCTGGGCGTGATGCCGCCCAGGACGATGTCCGGCTTGTGTATGCGAAGGCCTTCGATACGCCGCCCCTGGAGCAGCGGGTCCAGGTCGGCCCGGATGGTCTCTACCTCAGGCAGCTCCGGCATTCAGCCAGACGTCCCGATGTCCGCCCGCCAGGCGGCTCCCTCGAACAGGACAGCGGCCGCTCCCAGGCGGCTCTGCTCTCCGGCCTCGGCCAGGGTAGGGGCCAGCGCTGTAACGCCCGCCACACGGCCGCCAGCGGTAACCAGGACTCCATCCTCGGTCGCGGTTCCGGCGTGGAACAGGGTGAGGGCCTCAGCCTCCAGCTCCGGAGCGAACTCTATGGGTCGGCCTTTCGTGACCGCTCCGGGATAACCCTCGCTCACCACCACCGTCACCAGGGCTGACCCACCTCGAGTTTGGGCCCGCCAGTCATCCAGCCGTTCGCCCCGAGCGATGGCGTGCATCGGTTCTACGAGATCCGACACCAGAAGCGGCAGGACCACCTGAGTTTCGGGATCCCCGAGCCGGCAGTTGAACTCGATGACCTTGGGTCCGTCGGCCGTCAGCATCAGTCCGGCGTACAGGAAACCACGGTATGGGCACCCCTCCGCGGCCATTGCCCTGAGCACGGGTTCCGCGATCTCTGCCTGGACCCGGGCCACAAGCCCTGAATCCAGTCCCCCGACCGGCGAAAAGGCGCCCATCCCGCCCGTGTTAGGGCCCAGATCTCCTTCAAAGCGCCGCTTGTGATCCCGGGCCGTGCCCATCGGAAAGGCCCTCTCGCCATCGGCCAGGAAGAACACTGACAGCTCGGAGCCCACCAGAAAGTCCTCGATCACGACCTCGAGGCCCGCCTCTCCGTAGTGGCCGTCCAGCAGCATGTGCCGCAGGACGTGCTCCGCGTCTTCGGCGGACTCGCAGATCAGGGCGCCCTTTCCGGCCGCCAGGCCCGAAGCCTTGACGACGATAGGGGGCGTCAGACGGGACACATGGGAGGCGGCGAGCCCGAAGTCAGTAAAGCGCTCGAAACCGGCCGTCGGAATGCCGTGCCGTCTCATGAGGTCCTTGGCGAAGGCCTTGGACGATTCCAGGCGAGCCGCGGCCGCGGTAGGTCCGAAAACGGGTATTCCGAGGTCATCAAACACATCGGCGACGCCCGCCGCCAGCGGCTGCTCCGGACCCACGACGGTCAGATCGATAGATTCGGAGGCCGCGAACCTGGCCAGGCTTGCCACATCGTGCGCGGCGATCGGGACATTGGTAGCCCAGCGCATCGTGCCCGGGTTTCCAGGTGCGACAAAGAGGTCCGAATCAGGCCTGTCGGCCCTGAGTTTGGCGGCCAGCGCGTCCTCGCGTCCACCGCCACCCACTACTAGAATTTTCATATGGCCTACAATGAGGCCCAGCCCGGCTCCGGCGCCAGCGCCTACGGCCGGGGGCGTCCCTTCCACGCTTCCGCGAAGCGTTCCTTCACCCGGTCCACGGCCTGGTCCACGTCGTTCATGAAGCTGTTCGCCGCCTCGGTGTACCCCCTGGCCGCCTCGGCCAGATCTTCGCTGTAGGGCCGCGTATCCTCAGATCCGCGCCGCTCATAGTCGCCCGTCAGAATACGCTCGTACGCGCCGCTGTCGATCCAGTCGCGAAGTTCGGCCACCCGCACGACCGAAAACGGATGCGTGGCCCCGAGAACGTTGAGCACCTTATACACCGAGTCGAGCACATCGCCGCTCTCACGGTACTCTTCAGACTGCGCCACGAACTCGTCCAGATTCAACTCTTCTCCTCTCATGCCACCCGCCATTTTCATGAGGGCGCTCAGAGAGACGTCCGCATCCTGAACCGTGAGCAGGCCCGCTCTGTCGCACGAAAGCTCGCTCTTCCGGTACCACTCCAGCAGGGCGAACATGATAGGCATGAGAGCCAGGCCGGCTATCGGATAGCGGAACAGTGAGATCCGCATGACGAGCAGAAGCAAGGTCTTGTAGAGAACGTGGCCGCTCAGAATGTGGCCCAACTCGTGTCCGATGACCGCCTCGACCTCATCGGGCGTGAGAATCTCCAGCATGGAGGAATTGAGCACGATGAAGGGATCGCTCATGCCCACCGCGCCAGCGTTCACGATCGGTGTCTGAGAGACGTACAACTCCGGCATCTTCTCCACGTCGAGTACTTCGCAGGCCCGCACCAGGCGCTCGTGGATCCAAGGATACTGGGCCTCGCTGACCCGTACCGCGTTGGCCTTGAAGGCCAGCCTGATGGCGCGCTCGCCGAACATCCCGAACACCTTGCGCAGCGCCATGTCGAAGCCCGGAAGCTTGCGCAGCGCGTTGAGCGCAGCCCTGTCCGCCGGGTGTTCCCACGCGAGCGGGCTGATCTGGGTCAGTATGCGGCGCTGGCCTGGCGACTCGTCCATGCTATTCCTCATTCACGTTATTCACGTTGAAAACTGCTTACGCTAAAACTCCGGCTCGACTTCGGCCGCCAGCGGACGGCTCATACACGTTGATACGCTCTACAGACGTAGCCGGTTTCAATTCTATCCGGCCAGGGCCTGGTCGAGGTCATCAATCAGGTCGCTTACCTCTTCTATGCCGACCGAAAGCCTCACGATGCTGTCGGTGAGCCCCATCTGGGCCCGGCGTTCCTCCGACAGCGAGGCGTGGGTCATTCGTGCCGGCACGGACAACAGGCTTTCAACTCCGCCCAGGCTTTCGGCCAAGGCAAAAAGCCGGGTTCGCTCGCACAGGGTCTCGGCGCGCTCTCGGCTTCCGGCGTCGAGCGTAATCATACCGCCGAAGTCGCGCATCTGGCTCCTGGCCAGCTCGTGCTGCGGGTGCGTGGCCAGGCCGGGGTATATGACCCGCGGCACGTCGGCCCGGGCTTCCAGATGGTCAGCGATGATCCTGGCGTTGGCGCAGTGCTGCTTCATGCGCACGTGCAGAGTCTTGGTGGAACGCAGAGTGAGCCAGCAGTCCATCGGCCCGGGCACTCCTCCTGTAGCTTTCTGCTGGTAATGCATCTTCTCCGCCAGCTCGTCCGACCGGACGACCAGGGCGCCGCCGATGAGGTCGCTGTGCCCATTCAGGTACTTGGTCGTGGAGTGCATGACGATGTCGGCGCCCAGGTTCAAGGGGAGCTGCAGGTAGGGCGTAGCGAAAGTGTTGTCCACGGAGAGTAGAGCGCCCGCCTGGCCCGCGATCTGTGCGCAGGCAGCGATATCGGACAGCCCCATCATGGGGTTTGTCGGTGTCTCGAGGTGAATGAGCTTCGTGGTCGGTCTCACGGCGGCCCGCAGCGCATCCAGATCGCCTGTATCGATGAACGAAAACTCCACCCCAAACTTGGCCCACACGGTCCTGAACATTCGTTCGGTCCCGCCATAGACGTTGTCACCGCAGATGACATGGTCTCCGCCCTCGAGGCTGGCTTTGAGAATCGCCTCGATGGCGGCCAGGCCCGATGCGAAGGCGATGCCGTGACGTCCCGCCTCCAGGGCGGCCAGGTTTGCCTCGAGCGCGGCCCGGGTCGGATTGGTGACGCGCGCGTATTCGTTGCCCTGGCGCGGCTGGGCGACTCCGTCCTGCACATATGTGGACGTCTGATACAATGGCATCATGATCGCCCCGTTAATGGGGTCGGGAGCCTGGCCCGCGTGGACTGCCAGGGTACCGAAACCGTCTGAATCGATAACGTCCATCAGTGTTCGTCTCCGCTCGGGTAGTGGCCGAACCGGCCGGTGTGTCCGGGTGAAGGTATGTAACGCCCGGACCCCCGCAAACGATCCGCGCAGGCCGGCGGCCTGTAAGGCCGGCAGCGTTGATAGCCGGATGAGCCGACCCTGAACTGTGCGGAATGATTCGTACGAAGCAGGACCATGTACAGGCCGTCGACACGGAACGCTCGGAGCACCGGATTTATGCTCACATCGCCTGGTCCACGCTCGGTTCGCTGCACATCCCGGGACCGCGCCGCCAGGCGATCATCGAGCGCCACCTGATCGTGCTCTGCCGCCGGCTCGACGCCGAGCCGATAGCGGTGGTGGCGGCGGCCGACCGTGTTCATGTGCTACTGAGGTACAAGCCCACCCATTCGCTTACCAGTCTCGTGGTGCGGCTCAAGTCCGGCTCCCGGGTGGCGCTGCGCACCGCCGGGCACGGGGTAGAATGGGCCTCCGGCTTCGCGGCGGTGAGTGTCGGGTCGCTTGACGTGCGGCGCGTGATGCGCCGCCTGGCGTCCATGTCCCTGCAGGCGGACACGTAGAAATCCGGCATCCACGCCGTTGACGCGTTCCTAAAGCGCCCGTACTCTCGCCCAGCGACTGACATCCGGACTTTCTACCGAGCTGATCTCGACGTGCGACCAGGTTTGAAATGAGTGCCCCGTTAATTGTTTCCGCTTCCGGCATCCGCGGTATCGTGGGCCAGTCGATGACCCCCGAGCTGACATACCGGTACGGCGTCGCGTTTGGCACCTGGATCAAGGCCGGTAGCAAAACAGGCTACGTAATTATGGGACGTGACTCCCGCACCTCGGGTCCCGAGCTTTGCGAAGCCGCCTCAGACGGGCTGAGGGAGGCAGGCTGTGACGTTCGCTTTGCTGGCCTCACTGCCACTCCATCGCTGCTTCTGGCGGTGAAGGAGGATCCGGCCGCCGTGGCCGGCCTGATCGTGACCGCATCCCACAATCCCATCGAGTGGAACGGACTCAAGCTGGTGTCATCTGTGGGACGATTTCTGACGCCGGCCGAGGGTGAGAGGGTGCAGGAGATTCTGGACACCGTGCCGGCGCCTGGTTCGGGCTCCCATGTCGGGGATCGGTCAGGTTTCGGCGCCAAGCTGGAGATCCATGGCCTGTCAGAGGCCCACCTGGAGCGCATCCTGGCCCTGGAACTAATCGACACGGAAGCCCTCCTGGCCCGCGGCCTGAAAGTGGCTCTCGACTGTGTCCACGGCGCCGGCGGAGCGATCATGCCGGAGCTTCTCGAGCGGTTGGGCTGCGAGGTATCGGCCATCGGCCTCGAGACCGACGGGCTGTTTCCGCGCAGCCCCGAGCCGACCGCTGACAATCTGGCCGAGTTGGGCCGGCTCGTCCGTGACTCCGGGGCTGACATTGGCCTCGCCGTGGACCCCGACGTCGACCGCCTGTCCCTGGTGGACGAACAGGGCCGGGCGGTAGGCGAAGATTGGACCCTCGCCATAGCGGCGGAGTATGTATTGTCCAGGAAACCAGGGCCGGTTGTGACCAACTTGTCCTCCAGCCAGACGATCGAGGACGCCGCCGCCCGGGCCGGCGTGGAGTTCTACCGGACGCCCGTAGGAGAGATCAGGGTGGCGCTGAGAATGGCCGACGTCGGTGCCGTAATCGGCGGCGAAGGAAATGGCGGTGTTATGCTCCCGGATCTTAACTTGACTCGGGACGCTCCGGCGGCCGCGGCACTGGTCTTGAGCTGGCTCGCCCAGCAGCAGGGAACCTTCAGCCAGGCGCTGGCCGAACGGCCGCAGTACAGCATGGCCCGGCGCAAGGCGGCCAGGCCCGACATGGAGCTGACTGAGCTGTACGACTTGCTGGAGAGTGAGGCCGCGCCGGGAGCGGCGGCCGATCGCGCCGATGGGCTGCGGCTGGCCTGGGCCGGCAGCGGACAGTGGATCCACGTTCGCCCGTCGGGGACCGAGCCGATCGTACGGATCTACGCGGAGGCCAGAGACGACCGCTCCGTGGAACGTCTGGCTGACTGGGCACAACAAGAACTGGCGACACTCGCCGGAAGCGTGAGCGAATAATGTGCGGAATTGTTGGATACGTAGGTACGAGAAACGCGCAGCCGTTGCTGATGGAGGGCGTCCGGCGTCTCGAGTACAGGGGCTACGATTCCGCCGGAATAGCTACCCTCTCGACCGGTCATCTGGACATCCGAAAGACCGCCGGCCGCATCGAGAGCCTGGACGCGCTGCTGGTCCGAAATCCCGTGCACGGAACCATCGGCATTTCGCACACACGGTGGGCCACACACGGCGCGCCGACGACTGTAAACGCGCATCCCCACACCGAAGAGATGGGCTCCATCGCCCTGGTTCATAACGGAATCATCGAGAACTGCGACGTTCTCCGGACCAAGCTCAAGGAACTGGGCCACGAGTTCTCGACAGACACAGACACTGAAGTACTCTGCCACCTCATCGAGGAGGCTTTCGAGGACAATCTGGAGCACGCCGTCGCCGCCGCCCTTCTGCAGGTAGAGGGTACGTACGGAATCGCGGTCATCAGCGAGCAGGATCCTGACAAGATCGTGGCGGCCCGAATGGGTTCGCCGCTTCTGGTAGGCGTGTCCGAGCATGGGGGCGAGACCTATCTGGCATCCGATGTAGCGGCGATCCTCGACCAGACCCGGAAAGTAGTGTATCTGGACGATGGCGAACTGGCCGTGCTCACGAGGGAAGGCCACGAGATTATCCGCCTCAGCGACTGGGAGAGCCACGGCACCTCACGGCCGATCGAAAAGGAAGTAAACCACGTGAGCTGGGACCTCGACCGGATCGAGCGGGGCGGCTACGAGCACTTCATGCTGAAGGAGATCTTCGAGCAGCCGTCTACCATCGAAGACGCCATGAGGGGACGCCTACTGGAAGAAGAGGGCACTGCCAAGCTCGGCGGTCTGCACGAGCTTGCGGACGTACTCGGCAACGTGGAGCGTATCGTGATCACCGCCTGCGGCACGTCCTGGCACGCCGCGCTGGTGGGCGAGTACATGCTGGAAGAGTACGCCCGTATCCCGGTCGAGGTCGAATATGCATCGGAGTTCCGGTACCGCGAGCCCATTATTCCGCCCAACACGCTGGTCATTGCCATTTCGCAGTCCGGCGAGACGGCCGACACCCTGGCGGCCATGCGGGAAGCCCGGAAACGGGGCGCTCCTGTCATGGGGATAGTGAACAGTGTGGGTTCCACGATCGCCCGAGAGACGGACGGGGGCGTCTATACACACAGCGGACCTGAGATCGGGGTGGCCTCGACCAAGGCATTTACAGGCCAGCTCATGGTCCTGGCCATGTTTACGCTGTTCATGGCCCGCCGGAAAGGTATGTCGCTGCTTCAGGGTCGGGAGATCGTCGCGGCTATGAAGCGGCTTCCGGCTCTCGTGGAGCGGGCCCTGCAGCAAGAGGAGCAGGTGAACCGAATCGCTGAGCTATACGCCGAGCATTCGAATTTTCTGTACCTGGGCCGAAGCTACAGTTTCCCGGTGGCGCTGGAAGGCGCACTGAAACTGAAGGAAATCAGCTACATCCACGCCGAAGGATACCCGGCGGCCGAGATGAAGCACGGTCCCATCGCCCTGATCGACGATCAGATGCCGGTCGTGTTCGTGGCGCCTACCGATTCTGTCTATACCAAGGTCCTCAGCAACATCGAAGAAGTGAAGGCCCGGGGCGGGCATGTGATCGCCCTCGTAAGCGAGGGGAACACCGATTTGGCGGGGAAGGCTGACCATGTGATCCAGGTTCCGTCCACGATTGCCATGCTGCAGCCCATACTGGCTTCCATATCCCTACAGCTCCTGGCCTACCGCATCGCGGTGCTGCGGGGCTGCGACGTAGACAAGCCTCGCAATCTGGCGAAGAGCGTTACCGTAGAGTAGAATTTCTAGCATGAGCACAGACTATCTGGCGGGACTGAAAGAGCAGATCGGGGCCTATGAAGGCACCTGGAAAGAGGTTGTTGGCCTGACGCCCGCCTTTGCCGAACTGATGTTCAAAATGCTCGCTGATCCCAGGCTAAAGCGGGAGCACAAGCTGCTTGTGGATGCGGCCATCGCCTATCTGGTCAGTCCGGACGATGTCATCCCGGAGAAGGATGTCGGCGCGTACGGCTACCTGGACGACCTGTTTTGCCTGGCCTACGTAACCAACCGCATCGCCGCCGACCGGGGCTGGGAGCTCATTCAGGAGTCGTGGCCTTCGGAGGGTTCCGTGCACGAGATGGTCGACCGGGTCCTGGGTCGCGAACACGAGTTGCTCGGGCACGCGGGCGACGATGTGCTACGCTACGCGGGCCTATTCGAGCCAGAAGACACCGCCGGCTCCAAGCCGATTGTCTCCATCTAGCTCTCCCCGGCGCGTCGGCGCGCTGGCCGCAGTTCTCTTCCTCGTTTTCGCGGATGAAGCCCGGTCGCAGTACGCCATGACGGCCCCCTCCGGCCGGGAAATCTCGTTTTCCGCCGAGCAGGTGCGCACGTTTCTGGACAGCGCGCGCGCCCTACGGGCGGACCTGGAAGAGGATCCTCGCGTGCTGTACATGCTCGACTTCGGGGCTGATGCTCATGCGGTGGAAGGCCTGGAGGATGAGCCCGATACCTACCCCTGGGACCGGGTAACGGTACGCGACGACTCCGTCGCTGTCGTGCTGACTCCGGGCAACCTGCGTGAGGGAGCCCGTGCTTATTACAATTACGCTGTGCAGCGGATGCGAATCGTTCGCGCAACCGATCCCGACGTGACCTGCGACGAACTGATGCGGCGCGAGGTCGGAGTCGTGTCATCTTTCGTGGAGGGTTGGGTCGTGGCCCGCACGCTGTTCGGCGGGCCGGAATATCGTCCGCTCGACGAGCTCGCCTTCGCACGTGAGGCGGGCGTGCTGGACGGGCTGATCGCGGCGCGTTCCGACAGGCATCTGGGCTCGTGCTCGGCCACCTGGGCCGAAGCGCACGCCGATCGCCTGGAGGCCTACGAGCGATTCCACCGCATAGGGTTTCTCGGACTCGAACCAGTCGCCTCCGAGTCGGAATCCGAGTCCGCCTCAGGCTGAACACGGCCGGTATGACACTCGTTCTCTACAACACGCTCAGCCGCTCACTCGAGCCGTTCGAGCCCCAGGTACCCGGCGAAGTACGGATGTACACCTGTGGTCCCACGGTCTATGACCGCGCTCACATAGGTAATTTTCGGGCTTTCATCTGGGAAGATCTGCTGCGCCGGTATCTGCGCTGGAAGGGGTACCGGGTCACGCAGGTCATGAACCTCACCGATGTGGACGACCGAACGATCGCGACCGCCAACGCACGTGGAATCACCCTGCGGGAAGTAACGGCGCCCGTAAGCGAGCAATTCTTCGAGGATTGGGAGACTCTGGGACTGGAGCCCGTGGAGGTGAACCCGAGGGCGACCGAGCACGTGCCGCAGATGATCGAGTTGGTCAAACAGCTCGAGGAGGGTGGGTTCACGTACACGAAGGACGGGTGTGTTTATTTCGCTATTGAACGCTACCCGGAGTACGGCCGCCTGATCAACCTCGACACTTCAGAACTCGCGCCGGGCCGGCAGATCGAAGGAGACGAGGAGTACTCGAAGGACGATCCGCGCGATTTCGTGCTCTGGAAAGGCGGCGCGAGGGACGAAGAGGAGGCTGCCCAGTGGGATTCTCCCTGGGGCGTCGGGCGTCCGGGCTGGCACCTGGAATGCTCGGCCATGGCCATGGAGTACCTGGGCGAGACGCTCGACATTCACACGGGCGGCGTCGACAACATCTTTCCGCATCACGTCAACGAAATGGCTCAGTCAGAGGCGGCGACCGGAGCGCCGTTCGCCCGCTACTGGTTGCACGCCGAGCATTTGCTGGTGGACGGCGGCAAGATGTCCAAGTCACTGGGCAACTATCACACGGTGCCGTCGCTGGTGGAAGAGGGTGTGCAGCCTTCAGCTATCCGCTACCTGCTGCTGAGTGCACACTATCGGACCCAGTTGAACTTCACCCGGGACGGCCTCGACAAGGCGGCCCGGGCGCTTGACCGCCTGGCAGATTTCCGGCGCCGTGTGCAAGCCGCCAACGGACCTGGCGATCCGGAGGCGGGCCAGCGGCTGGCTCAGCTGGCCGCTTCGTTCATGTCCGACTTCGAGGCGGCGCTGGACGAAGACCTGGCCGTGGCGGAAGCGCTGGCGGCGGTTTTCGCTCTGGTCCGAGACGTGAATTCGGTGCTGGACGATTCCGCCGACGTGTCAGCGTCTGAATGCGCCGCCGTCAAGGAGGCCCTGGAGTCGTTCGAGGCCGTGTTTGGCGTGTTCGCGCTGCGGGACCGCGAGGCCGGGGTGGACAGCGAACTCCGAACCTGGATCGAGGAACGGATCGAGATGCGCGAATCAGCCCGCCAGGAGCGCGATTTCGAACGAGCTGATGCCGTGCGTGAGGAACTGAAAGCGAGGGGGATTGTACTAGAGGATTCACCCTCCGGAACCACCTGGAAACGTATCTCTCACGAACGTTGACGTGCCTGCAAATACGGCATATGTTAATGGACTCTTGTTGCTGACGTAGCTCAACTGGAAGAGCATCGGATTTGTAATCCGAAGGTTGTGGGTTCGAGTCCCACCGTCAGCTC
>JBDLJJ010000010.1:0-41693 GCA_039714435.1 Gemmatimonadota bacterium
TCATCCAGCTCACGACTGACCGCCGTAGACCCGACGCTTTACGCTTCTATCTCGAGCTTGGATTCAAGGCGACGCATGAAGGTCTCAAGCTGCATTTCGACCGCGGCACTGCCTAGCGGTGTTTGGCAATAAGGAATGCGACGGCGTAATATCTCAAATCGCCCCGGAGGCAGACATGAGTGAAGCCAACAAGAATATCGTGCGTTCTTTCGTGACTGCGGGAAATCGAAATGACTTAGATGCCTTCGATACTCTTTTCGCCCCTGACTTTGTGAGGCACTGCGAAGCGACGCCAGAAATTGCCGTGACGAGCTGCGAGGAGTTCAAACAGTTCTACCGCGACACGGCGAGGACATTCCCGGATCAGCGAATGACTTTGGACGCGCTGGTCGCGGAGGGAGATCGCGTGGCGTTTTGGGGCACGTTTTCCGGTACCCAGGAGGGACCGATGGGCCCGTTCCCTCCCACGGGCAGGCGAATGGAGTCTGAGGTGGGGGGGATGTTCCGGATTGAAGATGGCAGGATTGCTGAACTCTGGGTGACCTGGGACAACCTCGCGGGCCTCGTTCAGCTCGGACTCTTCCCACCTCCTGGATCCGAATAGCTCTTCATTGCAGCCGGGGGTGCCTACATGAGATTCTGTCCGCACGGGTTCCATCAGGACGCCCTGAGCCTGGCGAATTCGCGGATTATGCGGCGTCGGACATAGCTGCCGTTCCGGGTGAGGACGTGCTGACGGCGCTTGTCCGACTGGCCGATGAGACGCCGCGGCTCTTCGAGTCACTGCGCTCAGCGGCGGAGCGCGCAACCAGTTATGCGCCGGGCAAATGGACGCTCAAAGAGATCCTGGGCCATCTTGTCGATGACGAGCGAATCTTCAGCTATCGGCTTCTCTGTGTGGCCAGAGGTGAACAGAATGAGCTGCCTGGCTTCGACGAAGAGATCTACGCGACCTCGGGGGCGTTCGAGCAACGAACGCTTGCCAATTTGCTGAGCGAATATGCAGCGGTGCGGGCCGCCACCCTCGCCCTGCTAGAGCATCTGACCGGAGCAGCGTGGACGCGCCGGGGCAGGGTGAATGGCTATACGGCTTCCGCCCGGGGTCTCGCATTTCACATCGCGGGGCATGAGCTGCATCATCACCGTGTGATCCGGGAGCGTTATGTGCCACTTCTTGAAGCCGATCTTGAGTCGGTACGCCCGGGTAACGAATGAACCGCGGCGGACTAGCTGCCTGCGTGCTGGTAATCGCTGCGTGCCAGCCACAGGGAACGGCGCCGCAGTCCTCCGAAATCGAATTCCTGAACCTGCCCGGTCAAGTGGAGAGCGGTCAGCCATTCTCCACCGCCGTACGCGTAGACAACATGATCTACCTGTCGGGCGTGATCGGCGTTCATCCTACAGAGCTGCGACCCGTCGATGGGGGAATCGAAGCCGAAACACGGCGCGCCATGGAAATCATCCGGGAGCGGGTGGAGGCTTTTGGCTCTTCCATGGATCGTATCGTCAAGTGCACTGCCTTTCTGGTGGATGAGAATGACCGGGCGGCGATGAACGAGGTGTACAGGAGCCACTTCGAAACACCTCCCGCCCGCAGCGGTGTCACGGTAGCAGGAATCGCGCTTGGCGCACGAATGGAGCTGGAATGCATCGCTGTCGTGAAGTGACCGCCTGGAGCGCGAAGTGGCCTTAGAGATGTTAGTCGGCCTCAACGTCACGGACGATGAGGCCTACGCCGAGTACCGAGCAGAGATGATGCCGATTCTGGCTCGCTTCGGAGGCAGCTTTGGGTATGATTTCAGGGTGTCAGACGTTCTCAGGCCTGAGACTGGTTCGACGATCAACCGGGTCTTCACGATCCGGTTCCCGGATGCCGAAACCATGTCCTCCTTCTTCGCCGACGAGGACTACCTGGGGGTGAAGGCAGGGCACTTTGAGCGCTCAGTCGAGGACACCGTCATCATAGCTACCTATGAGCCCAGATAAAGTGACGCACCTTCACCGAGGTATTTACGAGGTACATCTGCCGGTCACCGACGTAGGGCGTTCGGTAGACTTCTACGAGAGGCTCGGGTTTCAGTTGGGCTATGGATCCCGGGACGATCCCGGCGCCCTTCTGCTTTACAAGGGAGGCGATGCCCGCTGGATGCTGGGGCTCTTTCGCGTGGACGTTGTGTCGCACCGGCATCCGGCCGAGTCGCATGTGGCCCTTAGGGTCGCGGAGGAGGACGTGGACGGTATGATTCCGTATCTGCGCGAGCTAGGTATAGAGCCAGTGCACCCCGCTGGGGCTCCGATCCAGGGTCCGATGGAGGAACCGATAGTGCACGGCTGGATGCCTGCGGCAGCCGTGTTTTTCCGCGACCCCGACGGACACCTGCTCGAACTCATCGCCGAGCTTACCGTCCCGCCTCGACCAGAAGCCGTATTTCAACCGCTGAGCGAGTGGCGGAGCGCTGACTGGGATTCTTGGGGGGAAACGCTGTTGTGATGTTGGATGAACTGCACGCCCAGCTGGGTCGAATCGATATATATGTCTTCGACCAACTCATGCGCGGCCGCATCACACCTCAGATGCGAGTGCTCGACGCCGGGTGTGGAGGGGGCCGCAACACCGAGTATCTGATGCGGTGCGGAGCGGATATCCATGGGGTCGACGCTGACCCTGCTCAGGTCGACAGAATCCGGGCGCTTGCCGCGGAGGCCGCGCCCCAGCTTCCTTCGAGCAACTTCAGCGTGGCCAGGCTCACGGATCTCCCGTTTCCCGACGTTCACTTCGGCGCCGTGATCTGCAGCGCCGTTCTCCATTTCGCTGAGGACGAATCCGAGTTCGAGGCGATGGTAGAGGAACTATGGCGCGTTCTCGCTCCGGGCGGGCTCTTCTTCGCGCGGCTCGCCTCGACGATCGGGATCGAGGGGGTGGTGATCCGCTCGCATGAGCGCTGGCATCGGATGCCGGATGGAAGCGACCGCTTCCTGGTGGACGAGGAGTACTTGCTGCGCGTAAGCTCAGCGCTCGGGGGCACGCTTCTCGATCCGCTAAAGACGACGGTCGTCCAGAACCAGCGGGCCATGACGACATGGGTGCTGGGGAAGGCCACATTGGCCGCTTCCTAGCTCCGTGTGCCCGCTGTAAGGTGCCGCGGTCGCCGCTTAAACCCTCTGCCGAAGCAGCGCATTTCGGCGGGCGGTAATCTCATCGCGAAGGGGGATAGCCGCGGCATCGCGCCCGGTCTACTTGGGCCGATTGCGAAACCTATCGGTAACAATGACAACGAATTGGCTTGACGGCCAATGGACGGCACGAGTAGGCAGATCGTGAACCATTAGCCTGACAAGAGATTGGCGAGGACCTTGGAGATTCGAACCATACGGCGCGACGAGTATCGCGCGCTCGGCCAGTTGATGATCGAGGTCTATTCCAACCTCGACGGGTTTCCGACACCGGAGGAGCAGCCGGACTACTACGATATGCTGGCTAATATCGGTGCTTTCAACGAAGAACAGGATTCTAAGGTTGTGGTCGCACTGTCGGCTGACGGGGAGCTGATCGGCGGTGTCGTGTACTTCGGAGACATGGCGAGATATGGCTCGGGGGGTACGGCCACATCGGAGAGGAACGCCTCCGGATTTCGTCTCCTGGCTGTCGACCCGAAGTACCGGGGCGCGGGCGCGGGCAGAGCCTTGTCCAACGCATGTATCCAGCTGGCCAGAGATAGCGGGCGAGCTCAAGTTATCCTGCACACGACGCAGGCGATGCAGGTGGCGTGGGGGCTCTACGAGAGACTGGGTTTTGAACGCTCGGTAGACCTGGATTTCGACCAGGGAGGTTTACCAGTATTCGGATTCAGGCTCCAGCTGGAAGAAAGCGGTTAGCAGGAAAGACCACTTCATGAAAGGGGTTTCGTCCAGGCGTCCGAGCTTGACATGATTCTCGGGCGCGGGCAAGGCGGAGGGAACGCCTCACGGGCCACCCGATTGCTTGCAGCCATTACGGCAGGACGGCATTCTGTGTCCACATATTCAGCATATCCTTGGCGTATCCTCAGCAGGAGCATTTGATGAGCGCACTTCAGGTGACGGCCCGCCTCAAAATCCACGAAGGCAAGCTGGACGAGTTCAAGCAAGTCGCCGCACAGTGCATGCAGTCCGTGCGCGAAAAGGATTCGGGCACGCTTCAGTACGACTGGTTCTTCAACGACGATCAAACAGAGTGCGTCGTGAGAGAGACATACAGGGACTCTGATGCCGTGCTCGAGCACATCGGGAACCTGGGTGAGATTATGGGCGCTCTACTGGGCGTCAGTGACATGGACCTCGAGGTTTTCGGCACCCCGTCAGACGAACTTGCTGAAGCCGCCGCCGAGTTGGCCCCACGCGTCTACTCGCCGTTTCAGAGTATCTGATAGGGAGGCATTTGGTCGAATGACCAGGAAGACGATCGGGTACCTCGCGCTCGAAGGTGTGGTAGTCCTTTTCGGCGTACTGGCCGCTCTGCTCGTCGAAGGAGCCAGGGAGAACGCGGGCCGCCAGCAGGCTGCCGAAGCGAGCGCCGAACGCGTGTTTCGCGAAGTGTCCCTGAACGCCGCAGAGTTGCGAGACATGCAGACTGTAGTAACCGAGCGGCTTGAAAAGCTCCGGGAGCTTCAAGACGAAGAGCCTCAGGGGGTAGCGCTGTCCGCCCTGGTCCAGAGATTCGTCGGATACAGGACCCCGGAGTTGAGCAGTGCCGCGTGGAAGCGCCTCTCCGGTAGTGATCTCGCAGACTGGATCGACGCCGAGATGCTGGAGGAGGCTTTCTACCTGTACGAGCGCGTTGAGGCATTCGAGGACCTGGACCGCGAGATCAACCGGCTCGTGTTCGGCGAGTTGTTCTCCGACCCAACGGCCACCTCGACGGCGATTGCCATTTCCGAGCTGATCATGGAACAACAATTGGGCTGGGCGGGTGATCTCATCCCGCGGCATGAACAGTTCCTGGCCCGGAGTCGGTAGTCCAGCTCCGGACGGGCACGGTGGTCGTCGTGCACGGACTCGGCCGTACAGCGGCGTCGATGGCACTCCTCGTGTGGCGCCTCAAGAAGGCTGGGTTCGGCGTAGTCAGTTTCGGGTACCCTTCCACTTCGGAGCCCATGGAGGACCTGGTCGAGCGGCTCGAATCTGAGATCGCGCGCTGCTGCCCCGACGGATCGGAAACCGTACACTTCGTGACTCACTCGATGGGGGGAGTGCTGGTACGGGTATATCTTGGCCAGCGGGCCGACGCTCACCGGGGACGAGTCGTAATGCTCAGTCCTCCGAACCAGGGGAGCGAGCTTGTGGATGCCTTCGCGGACTCCCCGATGCTTCGATCCGTACTCGGCCCCGCGGGCTCGAAACTGGGGACGGACTCAGAAAGTATCCCCAGTCAGCTGGGGCCGGTGCGATGCGAGCTGGGCATCATCGCCGGAGACCGAAGCATGAACGCGTTCACTTCGAGGTTGATTCCGGGACCGGACGATGGAAAGGTCAGCGTTGAACGTGCCAGGGCGGAAGGGGCGGCAGACTTTATGATCGTGCATGCGACTCACACGTTTATCATGAACCGCAAGGATGTGTCTGACGCGGTAGTACACTTTCTCCGGCACGGCCGGTTTGGGAAAGTCCCATGAATACTCGACTGACTGCGGTGAAGGGTCTGGGAGAGGTGGCTATTCGGGTGAACGATCTCGAGGCGATGCAGCGCTTCTATGAGGAGGTCATAGGCCTGCAGGTCATGAAGCGGTTTCCGACTGCCGTGTTCTTCCGCATATCCAACGGCTACGGCGGACATCCGCAGGCCCTCGTGCTGTTTGATCGATCTGTCGAATCAAACCGCCCGCAGATTCACCGGTCGACCCCGCGCGGTGTGAGCGAGGAGCGCTCGACACTGGATCACGTGGCCCTGGAGATCGATTTGTCAGCCTATGAGAGCGAGAAGCAGCGCCTGGAGGAACTGGGCCTTCCCGTCGAAACAGTAGTATTCGAATGGGTAGGCTGGAGATCGCTCTACGTACACGATCCAGAGGGGAACACGGTCGAGCTCGTGTGCTTCGATCCCTCCGTCCTTAATGACGAACTATCCGGCGAATGAGGTAGGATGTCCGCTTCGAGTATTTCAGTTCGCGGCGCGGAAAGAGTATGGCCCGTGGCCAGCTTCACCCTCGCCTACCTCGCTGCGTCGACGCTTATCGCGCTTTTGGCCGGTAATTCCGAGTTCCTGTACTACATAGTGGTAATGCTGATGTTGATCGGCGTGGTAGGTGCGGTACATCGCCGGGTCGGACTGAGCGGCGCGGTCCTTTGGGGGCTGAGTTTCTGGGGTCTCGCGCATATGGCGGGCGGCCTGCTCACAGTGCCCGAAGGATGGCCCGTAAACGGCGAGAATCGTGTGCTCTACAGCCTGTGGCTTCTCCCCGGCAGGTTGAAGTACGACCATGTGGTGCACGCCTACGGCTTCGGAATGACGACCTGGGTGTGCTGGCAGGGGCTGCGGGCCGCGGCGGAACGGCATGGGGCGGTTGTGCGTCCGACAATCGGCCTGCTGGTACTGTCCGCGGCTGCCGGGATGGGTTTCGGTGCGTTGAATGAGCTAGTTGAATTCGTGGCCACGCTGGCCGTCCCTGAGACGAACGTGGGAGGTTATCTGAACACGGGCTGGGATCTGGTCGCCAACCTGTTCGGCGTCACGGCTGCCGCGGCGCTAATCTGGTTGAGCGGACGTGCGACAGCTGAAACCCGACGGAGTGAGAGTTGATGCTACAGGAATTCGCACTTTGGGCCGAAGTCTTGGGCGGGATCGCGGTTATCGGTGGAATTATTTTCGGAATCGTGCAGCTCAGACTCTTTCGCCGCCAGCGTGCCGACCAGGCAGCCGTGGAAGTCATGCGCTCCATGTTGAGCGAGCACTTTCCCTCAGCCTACCGTCTGCTTAATCAGCTACCGGATGGTGTCAGCGTGGCTGAGGTGCAAGAGCGCGGGTCCGAATATGAGAACGCGATCTTTGCTATCGGCACGGTTTTCGAGACGCTTGGCTACATGGTATTCAAGCGGGTGATCCCCCTCATGGTAGTACGCGAACTTGTCGGTGGCGTCGCGATCGCCATGTGGCGAAAGGCCGGGCCATATGCGGTCGAAATCTCTGAAGGCCAGGGCCAGCCACGCCTGCTCGAGTGGTACGAATGGCTGGTGAAGCAGCTAGAGGATCTTGAGGGGAAGATATCTACAAAACGGGCCATAGTGCGGTTCGCTGATTGGAAAAGCTGATCAGGGCTCTGTCGCTCGGAATCCAGTCAACGCCGAGATGAGTTCCGGCGTTGCGACCAGGATCTCGGCTGGCCGAGTTCGTACGGCCACCGTTCCGGAGGCGAGGACGGCATCCAGATCGGTTTCGTAGACTACTTCGCCGAACGACCTGGCCAGACTCTGACGCAGATCGTCGAGCTCTTCTCGCTCTACGAGAATCCAAACGTGGCCCAGAGGGCCATCATTAAACATGAACTCCACCTTGCGTGAGCCACCCAAGATATCGAGACCCCAGCAGTTGACTTGTACCTGGTCGGTGAACGGCGCCGCCTGCTCGCCCGTGTAGTGCAGTTCCTGTGTTCGCTCGCAGTCTTCGATCATGAGCGGCAAGAGCGCCTCCAGCGAGCCACCGATCACCAGCGTCCGTGGGAGGGCCGACTCTTGGGCCAACGCTTCCTGCGCGCCCATGAGTGCCAGCCCGACGAGTAACCACACGATGATCCACAACTTGCCCGGTATGCAGTTCTTCACCACGTGCCTCCCTAATATGTTCAGCGGTCACAGCAGGTAGGACTGGCACATGGCTGCGAAGGTTGGAGGTGAGAGCATGACGAGGCAGGGCGGGGCAATCCTAGAACTCGGGGCGCAGGACGTGGGTGAAGTCGCTGACGTGCTGTGTGAGTCCTTTTTCGATTATCCGGTAATGCGTTTCGTGCTAGGCCGTAACTCAGAGGACTACGAGGAGCGACTCAAGATCCTCATCCACTTCTTCACCATGGCGCGGGTACTCAAGGGTGAGTCTATGTTCGGCATCGGCGAAGCCGACGACCTGAGCGCCGTAGCGCTTGTGGCGCGGGTCCCCGGCCAGGAGAGTCCCGCCGAGTTGGACGAACTGCGCGAAGGAATATGGGCCGAGTTAGGCTCAGCGGCGAGGACACGGTACGAAGCCTTCGGCGCCGCCTGCGCATCGTTCGTAAGCGAGATCCCGCATCTCCACCTGGACATGATCGGGGTGCGTGACAGAGATCGAGGTAGAGGCCTCGGCCGCACACTCATCACTCGAGTGCACTCGATGTCGCGTGAAGATCCCGACTCAGAGGGTGTCACGCTGACAACTGAGAACCCGGCCAACGTCGCCCTCTATGAGCATTTCGGCTACAGAATTGTGGGGCACGCGACAGTCGCTCCCGGGCTGAAGACATGGTCCTTCTTCAGACCCGACTGATCTTCAGATCCTTCATCATCCTGGCGCAGGGCACCGAAACGCCGAGCGAAGTCGGCACGTCGAACCGCTCCGTGACGATGTATCCGGCTGACAGGTAGAACGGTTCTCCCGCCACGGTCGCGACGAGCTCGAGGGATCCGAAGCCTTCCCGCTCCGCCGCCTCTTCACACTGCTCCAGAACCAGTCGCCCGATGCCGCGCCGTACGAAATCAGGATGAGTATACATGGCGCGGATACGGGCTGGCTCGATTTTGGGATCCAGCAGTCGATCATCGCGGCCCGAAGTGTGATCGCCTCCGAACATCGTGGCACGCCGGCTCCATCCGCCGCCTCCCACGATGCGCTGTCCAGATTCGATCACGAAATAGGTTCGATCCCGAATCAGTCCAGTATCCAGTCCCATGATTTCGAACGAAGCCTCAAGCCGGAGATCGTCGAAGTACTCTCCGATTAGCCTTCGAATCGACAGCTGCATGAGTTGCTCGAGTGCGGGAAGATCCACTGGTTCCGCGAGCCGATGCGTGAACTGACCGCTCATTCGTTAAATGTACGAACCTGCTCCCGGCCCGTACATTCCAGCCTACGTGACTTGAAAAAGAGGAAGGAACATGAGAAAACTGGTCTGGCTGCTCGCTTTGGCGGCCCTCGCTCGCCCGGCATCCGCGCAGGAGCCGGTTACGGTCCACTCTGACCAGCAAGCCATGCTGCAAAGCGATGACCCGCAGCTGGCGGCGAACAAGAAGCTCGTGTTTGATTTCTGGCGCGAGGTCTTGCAGGCGCGGAACATGGAATTTGCGCCTCAGTACCTGGCCGAGAACTATGTTCAGCACAATCCGAACGTGCCATCAGGCCGCCAGCCTTTTATGGACTTCTTCGGCCAGTTCGAGACGCAGCCTGTCCGTCCTCAGATCGACAACCTGGTCACGCTCATCGCCGAGGGAGATCTGGTCATCCTGGCTTTCCGGCGTGAGCTACCCGACCCGCGCAATCCGGACCAGAACTACACGACCACGTGGTTCGACATGCTGCGTGTAGAAGACGGAATGATAACCGAGCACTGGGACTACGGGACAATCCGGGCAGATTGACCGGCCAGGACATGGCGATCGAGCCAGGGTTGCTAGAGGCGGCGGAGGGTTTTCTTGGCTCGTCTCTTCGGTCCGTCGTGGAGCTGGAGGGTGGATACGAATCACTGGTCTTTCGTGCTGAGGGGGAGAGCGGCCCGCTAGTTCTCCACGTCAGCCCTCCCTGGCGCACGCGAGCAGAGCTGGCGTGGGTCCACACCGTGGTAAGACGGGCGCACGAGAGAGTCCCCCAGGCTGTCCAGCCGATTGAGTGCGGGAGCGAGACCATCTTCGGGTGGCAGGATCGTCTGGTCACGCTATTCCCGTACATCGAAGGCGAAACGCTCAACCGGGAAGACCCGAAGCTGCGGGACGAGGCTGGCCGCGTGCTGGCCTCCATTCATGTCGCGCTGCTGAATTGGACGGGCGGCCCGCGCCCGGATTCCGGACCCGGCCGACCAACTCTGCCAGCAGGTCCGCCCGCACTGGAAGACCATGATCTCGACCGCTGGTGGGAGTCCGTCGTAGATATTGGCCTGGCAACCGGGGCGACGCATGGTGACTACTACAGGGGAAACCTGCTGTGCCGGGCCGGGCGAATCAGCGGAGTCGTCGACTGGCATGACGCTGCCCTGGGGCCGCTCGTTCTCGAGCTTGCCGGAGCGACTTTTGAGTTCTGCAAGAACGACGACCACATCCTGCAAGCAGACCGGGCGCGGGAATTCCTTCGCGCGTACCTAAACGCGGGCGGGCCCGTGCCGGATCACGAGTTGGAGATGCTGGTGCCCTTCATACGGTGGTGGGTTCGAAGAGATGCCAGATGGTCCCTGGCGTGCACCGGCGGCTCCCAATCCGCCTACGCACGGAAGCAGATCGAGGCGTTTGCCGATCTGGCTCACGTCCGAATCGACCTCAGGTAGGCCTGGTCGATCAAGCTCGTCTCCAGCGCCGCTTCCACTGAACCGCGCCGATAATGGTCAGGAAGAACATGTGAAGGATTGGATCAAACCATCCCAAATCGGTTTCGTGAGTCAGAACTGCGTGCAGGGCTCCTACCATGACCATAGCGACGACGATCGATGCGTAGGATGCCAGCCTGGGAAGGAACAGAAGTCCGGCACCTACAAGTTCAACGGCGCCGACCAACAGAGCCATTTGAGGCGGATACCCGAAAACACCGAACCAGTGTTCCCATCCTTCCCGGCTCTGGAACTTCGACAGACCGGCTTCTCCAAGCGACAGGGCTTCCAGAGCCACCACGATCACGAACAGTCCCCAGCCTATGCGTCTTCTCCAGTGCGAGGCGGCGCTGACAGCTACGGACGTTTGCTCTTCCACGTCCTTAATCTCGCCGGACGAAGTCGAAATCGGATCCTCGCATGCGCAGTGAATGAGCCACGGCCGCCTCATCCGCGAAGTTGAACGTGACTTGATCGTCGGAATCGAAGATCTGAGCGAAGAACAGGTCTCCCTCGAGATCGCGCGGCCGCAGCCGGCTCACGACCATGCCCCAGCGAGCTTCCAGTTCTCCGTCCACTTCAACCACTTCAACCGTTCCCCAAGCGGCGTCCTCATATGTGCCGGTGTAAGCGTCAATCGATCGGCGCGGTTTCTCGAGAAAGGTCATTTCGGCCATCATTCCAGCCAGCCGCGCCTGCTGGCCCGGCAAACGCTCGGCCAGCTGATCCAGACCCGCGTCCATGCGGGCCAGAACGTCTTCGGAACCAAGGAGTTCGTCATAGATAGCCCCTACCACGGTTTCGGCTACCCTGAGTCCGGCGCCGCCCCCGTTGGCCAGCACCGCAACGCCGAACCCGTGGGCCGGAATGAAGGCCACGTTGGAATAGTATCCTGCAAAAGCCCCTGGACGGTGGTAGACCGTGTCGCTTTCGTACGTCCCGATGTCCCATCCCATCGCCCACTCGTGGCGGACGTAGTGGAGGAACTCGCGCTCTTGTGGTACCTGGGCTCGCTGGGACTGCTCGATTACGGCTGCCGGAATCGCTTGCCCGCCGTCCAATCGGCCGTTGTTCAGTTCCGCGTATAGAAGCCTGGCCATATCGGACGCCGTGGTGAAATGGCCGCCTGCGGGGCCCAGGTTAGGATCATCCTTGGCCAGACGAATTCGCTTCATTCCCTCCGCGCCTATGTCATGCGGGAAGGCGAGTGATTCGTCGGGGATTCGCGAGCGGTACGACGTCGTGTGAGTCATTCCGAGCGGCTTCATTACGGCCGCATCCACAACATCCTTCCAGCCTCCGGTCACGTCCGGGGACATGAGTAAACCGACAAGATCGTAGCCGAAGTTCGAATACCGGAAATCCCGACTTGGCAGCGGAGGGTGCTGGTCGAGCAGCTCCAGCAACTGATCATTGGTGTATTCGCCCGTGAAGGCGACCCGTATGGAGATCGCCCCCTGCTGGAGTCCGTGAGTGTGAGTGAGAAGATCTCTCACTGTCACCGAAGTCGGGTCGTAGTCCTCATGGAACCGTGTGCCGCCTGGAAACGCCTGATCCAGAGTGGCATCGAGGTCGAGTTCGCCGCGATAGTCCATTTGAGCAGCCGCCAGCGCCGTCAGCGCCTTGCTTGTCGATGCCGTATAGAATCGGGTTTCGTCAGTAACCCGGCGGCCGGTTTCCATATCGGCTACTCCGAACGCACCGGTCCAGGCTCGGCCATCCTGCATCACGACCGCGATCTGTAGGCCGGGAATCAGGCCACGCTCCATAGCGCGCTCCGCCAGCGGCTGAAGCCGGGCCTCGAGGTCGGCGTCGGGCCGAATCGATGATTGTCCAACAGCGGTACACGCGGAACTCAAGATCATTATGCCTATTCCAGCAGGTCTGCCAACCGGACGCATGCTCATATTGCGCAATCGCATCAATCGTATCCTGTAAACTGTGTTTTCGGGCAAGAATTACCAGATCCGACGAAACCTAATCGCCTCTCCGCTCGTCGTATTGAACGGATGTAACTGCGACAGAGAGGCCCGATGGTAAAGACGTTATCCAGACATCGTACGGAGGGCGGGTGCGGAGCTGTGCTGGTTCAGTACGATGCGGGAACCCACCAGACGCCGCACGCCCACGACTTCGCTTCGATTTCAATGGTGCTGCGGGGTAGGGTACAGGAGAACGTGGGCAGGCATTCAGTATGCGCCAGCGTTCTCGACACCGTCGTCAAACCACGCGCTACGCGGCACGAGAACCGGTTCCTCGCCCACGGAACGACGCTAATTCAGATCGTCCTGGCGGACGACACCGTGCGCGCAGCGAAGAACGCGGGCTGCCCGGTTGACCAGTGGGCCTGGATGGAGGGTACGCACACGGCTCGAGCCCTGATCTTGCTGGCCGGTCTCGTCAAACGAGGTGCTCCGTCCGCCGTTATTCAGGCGGCCATTGATGACTCAGTAGCGTGTGTCGGGTCTGCAGACGGCGAACTACTGATCGGCCGGCCGCCGGCCCGCCCGCGACACGTTCGAGCAGCTCTCGACGACGCGTGTCAGCGGGGGGTAACGCCTCCCGCCATCCAAACACTGGCACGAGAACTCGGCGTGCATCGCGTGCAGTTGCACAGAGAGTTCCGCCGCCATTACGGAATTTCCCCGACCGAGTACCGACTGCGATCCCGGATCAAGCAAGCTGCCGGGCAGGTGGGCTCGGCGTGTCAGTCTCTCTCACAGGCATCGTATCGGGCCGGATTCGCGGATCAGGCTCACATGACACGCGAGTTCCAGGCTCGATTTGGAACGACGCCCCTGTCGTACCGGCGTCTTGTGAACGAAGGACACTGAGGGCCCATAGTTGAAGATCCATACATGAAACGTCTCGCGGCGCGAACCCTGACCATCCTGCTCGCGGTCGCCGCAGGACTCGGCATCTATACGTGGAAACACCGCTCGCCGGCCGGGCCGGTCTACCCGGCAAGCTCAGCCGTGCACATTGAGCTGCCGCACCGCCTGCGCAACGGCGAAGAGCACGACGCAGCCCGCGCCCGCAACGGCGGAAACCCGTACATCCTTACAATCGATACCCCCAACGCTGGGGCCCTCCTCTACTACGGGGCTTCGCATACACGCGACCCCGAGGACCCGCAAATCGCAGACATCACCACGCGCTGGAATCACTTCGGGCCCACCGTCGCGCTTTACGAAGGACGGAGCCGCGGGTTCTTCTATGGAGCTCTGATCGAGCCTTTTGCAGGTCTGCCAGAACCAGCCCTGGTGCATAAGCTGGCTCGCCGTGACGATGTGCAGTTGTATTCCCTCGAGCCCGGCTACCAAGATGAGGTGGCAGCTCTCCTCCTGTCGTTCCAGCCGGAACAGATTGCCCTCTACTTCTTATTGCGCGTGTACTCTTCGGAGGCGGGGGGGACGGCCAACGAAGCGCTGGCCCGTGATCTACTGGGCAAGCGCACCGATGTAGAGGGTCTGCGAGGCTCTCTGGTTACACTGGCGGATATCGATCGCGTGTGGCGCAGGGACTATCCTGACCAGAACGATTGGCGAGTCCAACGGGAGGAACCGCGCTATGGCTACCTGGCCGCAATAAGCGATGCGTCTCGCCGCATACGTGGTGAGCACATGGTGCGTATCCTGGTAAGTCTAGTCCAGAAGGGCGAGCGGGTGCTCGCGGTCGTGGGCAGCGGGCATGTCATCCGCCAGGAGTGGAATCTCAGATCGCTACTGGACCAGCAACCGGCCTGGGATCAGCCGGCCGCCCCATCAGCCGGCCTGTCGCAGGGCGCTTCATGATGCAAACTTATTTACGTGTCGCTAAGAGGTTTCCTGACAGACCCGGGGCTCGCATGACTGACGCAATTGATGCACAGGCGTCTCTGGAAGGCGTTCTCAAGGACGAGATCATCCGGATGTACCAAGAGGTGGCGGAGAATCCGGATGTAGAGTTCCACTTCTTCCACGGCCGCCCAGCGGCGGAGATGTTCGGCTACGAGAGCGAGTGGCTCGACCGGGTGCCGGCCGGTGCGGTCGATTCGTTTGCGGGAGTCGGTAATCCGCACCTCCGAAGTGACATCCAGAGGGGCGATACAGTACTGGATCTGGGCAGCGGGGCCGGCCTCGACGCTATCATCGCTTCCTGGAGCGCAGGTCCCTCCGGCAAAGTAATCGGAATCGACCTGAATCCGGCCATGTGCCTTAAGGCCCAGGCCAATGCCGCCGCCACGGGCTCCGCGATGGAATGCCACGACGCCGTGATGGAGGATATTCCAGTCCCGGACGACTCGGTGAACGTCGTGCTATCCAACGGGGTAATCAACCTGTCATTCCGAAAGCGCCGCGTGGTGGAGGAGCTATTCCGGATTCTGAAGCCCGGGGGACGCATTTCGATCACGGACATCGTCAGCGGCAAGCAGTTGTCGCAGTCCATAGTGAACGACCCCAAGCTCTGGGCCAGCTGAATTGGCGGGGCTCTTCCGGAGGGAGAGATGTTCCGCTTGCTGGAAGAATCCGGATTCACCAAGGTGCGATCGGCGGTCGTGCCGAATTTCCGGTTTCGAAAGGACGCGACCCAGGACGCCGCGGAAGCCTACGGCGTGAAAGCCGTCATGATGACCGCGACCAAGCCAGATTCGGAGTAGGACTGGCACAAATCTCGCATATGTGCCAGTTTAGCAACTGCAATCGGGCATCAGCCCGGCAGCGGCGAACAACAGGACCTCTTCTATCCCGCCGAGGTCGCGCCGCCGACTAACATCTTCCTTGCCTTTCACTGTTGTGTGGGTCGGAAAAATTACGGCCGTGCCGTACAGGTACATCCTGTGCTCATACGGCGGAGAATTTCTATATATGTCTGTATCAGTAACGAAGGAATCAGTTCAGAAGAAATCGACCGGTTTCGACCGGTTCGGACTAAGCGTGCCCGTCAAGCGCGGCATTCGGCTGGCAGGGTTTCAGGAACCACGGCCTATTCAGGTCGAGACCATTCCGGCTGGCCTGGATGGCCGTGACGTTCTGGGCCTGGCTCAGACGGGCACTGGCAAGACGGCGGCGTTCGCGCTACCCCTGCTCAACCGGCTTCTGGAATCGCCGGGCCCGGGACCGCGCGCTGTGGTTATTGCTCCCACGAGGGAGCTCGCGACTCAGATCGCGGCTGAGATCCGCACGCTCGCCAAGTTCACCCGCCTGGGCGTCGTGACCGTGTATGGCGGCATCTCCATGAGCGGGCAAATCAACGCGCTGCGCAGACGGCCCGAGATCGTAGTGGGCTGCCCGGGCCGGATGCTCGACTTGCTCCAGCGGGGAGTACTCCACCTGGATCGAGTAGAGACCCTGGTGCTCGACGAGGCGGACCACATGTTCGACATGGGCTTCCTGCCCGATATCCGCAGGATCATGGACGCGCTGCCGGCCCGCCGGCAGAATCTGCTTTTCTCGGCCACAATGCCGAAGGAGATCCGCCGGCTGGCGGACGACTTGCTAACGGATCCGCACGTGGTCGAACTGGCCAACGCGGCTCCAGCCGAAATGGTCGACCATGCTCTGTATCCGGTGGTCGAGCAGCGCAAGCGAGATCTGCTCGAGCAGTTGCTACGGCAGAGAGACTGCACCTCGGCTATCGTCTTTACGCGTACGAAGCACCGCGCCAAGCGTCTGGCCGAGCAGCTGTCGAAGAAGGGACATCGGGCCGTGGGGCTGCAGGGTAACATGTCTCAGGGACAGCGCGACCGGGCCATGGGTGGTTTCCGGTCGGGCCGTTACGATGTGCTGGTTGCTACCGATATCGCCGCGCGCGGGATCGACGTGAGCGGTGTGTCGCACGTGATCAACTTCGACGTTCCCAACACGCCGGAAGCCTACACGCACCGCATCGGGCGCACCGGCCGGTCAGAGCGCGCGGGGATCGCCTGTACGTTCGTCACCGGCGAGGATCGCAACTGGGTAGCGGCCACCGAACGCATGATCGGCTCGCCGATCCCGCGCCGCAGAGTGGCGGGTTTCGAGTCTGGCCAGGCTGAGAGCGCCCAGGGTCGGTCTCAGCGCCAGCGCCCGGCACGAAGCAACGGCAACCGCAGCCGCAACGGTAACCGCGCCAGTAACGGTAATGGTGGTCGCCCGAGCGGCCGTAAGCGGAACAACAGGCGTGGCTCGGCTGGCGGCGGCCGGAGCCGGAGGCGCGCCAGCTAGGAGTCGACCGCTAGCAACGTCGTCCCGCGAATCAGAGGGTAGGATCCCCCCGGTAGAGCCCCCAACGCATGTGGCTCCACAGTTGTTCTCCTCGCGGCGAACCCAGCCGAGCGCTGCGTTCGTCATAGCGAGGCTTCCACGAGCACAACTGTGCCATCCTGAAAGAGAGCCACACATGCGCCCAGGGCCGAGATTCGCTCTTCCCTCTGTACTGCTTGCTGTGTTATTGCTGGCCAGCTGCGGTGACTCCGCCGAAATAGTGGCGCCTCCGCCTCCTCCACCGGCGCCAACTCCCGTTCAAGCGGTATCCGGCCTCAGCGCGGAAGACCTATTGAATACGGGTGGTGCGGCTGATATTCGCATCAGTTTCACGCTCTCAAGCACGACTGACATCGGCACACTTCGTGTCTTCATTGTAGAAGCGGCTCAGGCGGCGGCGTTCGACACGGAAGCGGCTCAAGGGACATCTGCGGGCCGATTTCAGGAGATCGCTCCGCAAGGGGCCACGCTATTCCTGGATGGCGGTACGCTCACTGCGGCAGGCAACGCCGTCGCCGAAGGCACTGCCTACCAACTCTTTATCCTGAGTGTGAACGATGGTACGAATCGGGCAGACGCCCTTTCAAGCGGCTCACCGTCAATTGCTCTGGCCAAGACGGACCTGGTTCTAACGCTGGTCGACAACCTGGCGGCGGGTACGGGCCCGGTGGCTGTAGGTCCAGACGGAATGATCTACGTGGCCGATTCTGGCCCGGTTCCGAATCTTCTCGGGACAGTGATACATCGTTTTGACGCTGCCGGTAACAGCGAGATCTTCGCGGACGACCCTGCCTTGACTTCACCATTGGGCGGGGCCTTCGATTCGAACGGACTCCTGCACTGGGCGAGCCTCACGAACAGCTCGGTGCTCCGAATCGCGGCAGATGGGTCCATCAGCACGTTTGCAACGGAAGGGATTCTGGCTCCGCTCGGTATCGCCTTTGATGCAAGCGACACGCTGTTCGTGGCGAACTGCGGCGACGGGTCAGTCCAGAAGGTTGCTCCCGATGGTACATCCTCGCAGCTAGTAATAAACGCGCTTCTCAACTGTCCCAACGGCATCGTGGTTGGACCGGATGACAACATCTACGTATCGAACTTCAACGACGGCAACATCGCACGAGTCACTCGCGGTGGCTCCGTTTCACTGTTTGCCACCGTGCCAGGAGCCAGCAATGGCAAAATCGATTACCGTGACGGTCTCTTTTATGTTGCGGGCAGGGGCGCGCACCGTATCTACACGGTAGATATGTCCGGCACGGTTTCAGCCATTGCCGGCTCAGGGTCTCAGGGCTTTGCCGACGGTACAGCCACTAGCGCATCAATGTCGCTGCCCAACGGAATAGCATTCAACGGCGATGGCTCTAGACTCTACTTTACGCAGGGTCGCACGACCTCTGGTTTGAATAACACGCCAACTCAGGTGCGTTACATTTCGTTCGAGGCACCCTGAGCCTGCAACATGATGTGAGCTGCCCATCGAGCTTGGCCGAGGGTTCCCTCGGCCAAGCCTTGGGGATAAAGTGCGCAACAGGGCCGCCCAGGCCCCGAGCCGATATACTTTTGTCCGAGACAGGGAGGAGGGCTAGGTACGTGGCAGGCTATACGTGTGAAAAGTGCGGAATGAGTGTCGGATCCATGACCTGCGGAAGTTGCGGCGCTGAGCTTGTGCATGACACTCTCACGACTGCGGAGGGGGCGACAGTTCACGTCGCCAGGTGTCCCGATGGGCACGGAAAGATCAAGTCTCCGATGTGCTGCGGCAGCGATATGAGTTGCGCCGTCTAGGCCGGCGAAGCGGAGGCTAGATGAGAATATCGGTTCTACTCGTCGCGGCTGTGGTTTCTCTGCTCGTCTCCAGGCCGGCTGCGGCCCAAACCCATGAGGAGCTTGCACTCCAGGTACGGTCCGCTGAGGCCGCGTTCGCAAAGACGATGGCTGACCGCGATTTCGAGTCGTTTATCTCGTTCGTGGGCGACGAGGCGGTATTCTTCAGCGGTCGGGAGGTACTGCGAGGAGTTGAAGCGGTGGGAGAGGGTTGGAGTCCTTTCTTTGAGGGTGCCAGTGCGCCGTTTTCCTGGGAGCCGGAGGTTGTGGAGGTTCTCGAATCGGGCACGTTGGCGCTGAGCAGCGGCCCCGTTCGCGATGCAGACGGACGAGACATCGGCACGTACAATTCCATCTGGCGGCGCGACGCTGAGGGCCGCTGGAAAGTGGTATTTGACAAGGGCTGCCCGCCTTGACGCCGGGTGGTGGAGTTCAATGATCCGGGTGCTGGTCAGTTCATGCCTCCTCGGTGAGCCGGTGCGCTACGATGGCTCTGACGTACATGCGGAGAGCGGCACCCTGGATCGCTGGCAAGCCGAGGGCCGGCTGATCCCCTTCTGCCCGGAGATCGCTGGTGGCTTTCCTGTCCCCAGGCCAGCGGCTGAGATTGAGGGGCCGGGTGGCCTGGCAGTCCTGCGCGCCGAGGCAAAGGTCGTGGATGAGACAGGCGAGGATGTAACTCAGTATTTTGTCGCCGGAGCCCGCGCGGCTCTCAGCGCGGCCCGCGATGTGGGCGCCGGGTTGGCTATCTTGACCGACGGAAGCCCATCATGTGGCAGCACGTACGTCTACGACGGCAGTTTTACCGGTGTAAAGCGTTCAGTCCTTGGTGTCACGGCGGCGCTGCTGGAGCAGGAGGGAATCCGGGTGTTTAGTCAGCAGCAAATCGACGATGCCGCGGTTTTTCTCTCGCAGCTGGAGAGCGGAGACAGGCACCCCGAAGGGTGTCGTGACTAGCTCAGAATTCTCTAATGTTTACGAGGACGCGGCGAGGGCAGACGCCTACGCCAAGCTCGAGTTTCCCGGTACCTACTACCTGGCCTACAGGGATCTGCCCGCGATCATCGCCGAGCACGTCCGGGGCAGGGAGGCGATCGATTTCGGCTGCGGAACCGGACGCTCGACCAGGTTCCTGCGCCGGCTGGGCTTTAACGCCGTGGGTGTGGACATCGCTGAGCACATGCTCACGCGAGCCCGCGGCAATGACCCGGAGGGGAACTATCGTCTTGTCCCGGACGGTGATCTCGGCAGCCTGACGGAAGCGGCGTACGATCTCGTGCTGGCCGTGTTCACCTTCGACAATATCCCTACGCTGGATAAGAAGGTCGTACTCTTCCGCTCTCTTGCGCATCTGTTGAAGAGTGGAGGACGCATCGTCAGTCTTGTCTCCTCGCCAGAAGTTTACGTGAACGAATGGGCTTCCTTCTCGACGAAGAACTTTCCGGAGAACCGAACCGCCGGTAGCGGAGACAAGGTTCGGATCGTGATGCTCGACGTGACGGACAGCCGGCCTGTCGAGGACGTCGTGTGCTCGGACGAGGACTATCAGGAAGCGTACCGCCGGGCCGGTCTGACGCCGGTCGCAACGTACAGGCCCTTGGCTAACGACGCGGAACCGTTCCGGTGGGTGAGCGAGACCACGGTGGCGCCCTGGGTCATATATGTTTTGGAGCGCAGAGAGTAACTGGAGAGAATCGATGACTGGATACCGAGGTGAATTACCGCAGCTGGGCGGTGGGTTGTTTCTGACTGACGGCGGCCTGGAGACGACGCTTATCTTTCACGAAGGCCTGGATCTTCCTCACTTCGCGGCGTTTCATCTATTGAAAACCCCGGAGGGCAAGGCCGTTCTTCGCGGCTATTTTCGCACGTATGCGGAGCTTGCCCGTCGCTTTGATACTGGTCTGATTCTGGAAAGCGCGACGTGGCGCTCCAATCCGGACTGGGGAGCTCGGCTCGGCTACACAGCCGATGAGCTGGCGGATGCGAACCGGGAAGCCATCAGCATGCTGGAGGACATTCGGAGTGAATTCGCCGACCTTAGCGCCGTGGTTATCAGCGGTTGTCTGGGTCCGCGCGGAGATGGCTACGTTGCTGACAGCTCGATGTCTGCCGAAGAAGCGGAGGCGTACCACAGAGCACAGGTGCGGACTTTCGCCGTCGCAGCGACGGACATGGTGTGCGCCATCACTATGAACTACGCCGAGGAGGCGGTGGGTATCGCCAACGCCGCTCGTAAGGCCGGCCTCCCGCTTGCTATTTCCTTCACGGTCGAAACCGACGGCAATCTCCCTACCGGCCAGACCCTGAAGGCCGCGATCGAGCAGGTCGACGCCGAAACCTCGGGCTATCCAGGCTACTACATGCTCAACTGCGCCCATCCCAGTCACTTCGAGGCGGTCCTGGGAACGGCAGAGCCGTGGGAGGATCGCATATATGGCCTTCGGGCCAACGCCTCGCGCATGAGTCATGCAGAGTTGGACGAGGCGCCCGAGTTGGACCTTGGCGATCCGGCAGAGCTCGGACGCGATTACGCGGACCTGAGGAGCAAGCTGCGAAACCTGAGCATCTTGGGCGGCTGCTGCGGCACCGACCATCGCCACATCGAGCAGATAGCCACCGCCTGTCAGCCGCTGTTCAGCGGCGCGGCCTGAGGCGGCGATCAGTTTGGTAACCCCGCGGAAGAACGCCTGCGCGGTAATCGTTACGGTGGAAGCCGGCCCTGACGCCATGCCTGACCTGGAGGCACATGCCCGCTACGGCCTGACACGGTTCCCGGAGTTCTCCGGATTTATCTCCGCCGCGCTGCACAAGAGCGCCGATGGCTCCCGACTCGTACAATACGTCTGCTGGCGGACCGAGGCCGAGTATCTAGCCTGCGTGAACGACCCTCAGTGGGACGAGGTTCCGTCGACCGGACGCTTCATGCAGCTCATCGAGTCCGGCGAGGCCCGGATGGATGTCCGCGTCTATGAGGTCGTTGCCAGCGTTCCATAGGACTGGGATAGGAGGATTGAGATGGCAGAGAAGAAGATTATCGCGGTGGTGGGAGCAACCGGGGCTCAGGGCGGCGGCCTCGTCCGGGCGATTATGGGCGATCTGGACGGTCAGTTTACGGCCCGCGCGCTCACGCGAGACGTAAGCTCCGATAAAGCGAAAGCTCTGGCCGCGCTGGGCGCGGAGGTGGTGGCGGCCGATGTGGACGATCCGGAGAGCCTGCAGAAGGCTTTCGCGGGAGCTTACGGAGCCTATTGTGTCACGTTCTTCTGGGAGCACTTTTCGCCCGACAAGGAACTGGCCCAGGCCCGCGCCATGGCCCAGGCCGCCAAGCAGGCCGGCGTCCAGCACGTGATCTGGTCAACCCTGGAGGACACACGCGACTGGGTTCCTCTCGACGACGACCGCATGCCCACGTTGATGGATAAGTACAAGGTGCCGCACTTCGACTCCAAGGGTGCAGCCGATCACGTATTCGCCGAGTCCGGCGTACCGACGACATACCTGCTGACATCGTTTTACTGGGACAACCTGATCTACTTCGGCTCGGGCCCCCAGAAGGGACCGGACGGAAAGCTGGCCATCACGTTTCCGATGGGCGAGGCGAAGCTGCCAGGCATCGCCGCCGAGGACATCGGTAAATGCGCCTTCGGTATTTTCAAGCGGGGCGACGAGTTCATCGGCAAGAAAGTTGGTATAGCCGGCGAGCACCTGACGGGAGCTCAGATGGCCGCCGCTCTCAGCCGAGCCCTCGGCCAGGAAGTGGGCTACAACGCCGTCGAACCCGAGACGTACCGCAGCTTCGGTTTTCCTGGGGCTGAAGATCTCGGGAACATGTTCCAGTTCAAGCGCGACTTCGAAGAGTACTTCTGCGGAGCCCGAGACCTCGAATTCACGAGGTCTCTCAATCCAGCGCTTCAGACCTTCGACCAGTGGCTGGCGCAGAACGCGAGCCAGATACCACTCGAATAGCAACTCGCACTATCGCAGGCAACTTCCGCTCGACCATGACACTCTGGAGACACTGTATGCGCTCGACTACGCTTCTTGTCATAGCTGCGATAGCCATGCCGGCCGCCGGATGCACCGTAGAATCTCCGGACGGCCCCGGGCGCGAACTCGGCGCCTTCGCGCAGGTGGGATCCGCCACTGTGTCGTCCTTTGCCGATTTCGATGAAGCGGGAACTCCGCTGGCTATCGGGCTCGTGTTCTCCGCGGATTTCTTCAGCGAGCTGCCGACCGAGCTGTCTGATCTTCACCGCTGCACTGACCGGGATGGGAACGGTACGGTTGATCGCCCCGCCGAGTGCAACGCCTGGCACGAGTGGGTGATTCCGCTGCCCAGCGCTGTCGCGTCGAGGGATGACATTCCGTTCAAGTGGTCACTCCTGAACTTCAACCCGGCCGGCCACATTCCGCCGGGGATCTACGACGTGCCTCACTTCGACATGCATTTTTACATAGCGCCGATCGAGGATGTATTCGCGATCGAGCCGGGACCGTGCGGGCCGGAGTTCGTAAGGTGCGATCAGTTTGAAGTGGGCTCGAAGCCAGTGCCGCCGAATTACCTCGCGCCCGATTACCAGGACGTAGGGGCGGTCGCTCCCGCCATGGGTAACCATCTTGTCGATCTCACATCGCCCGAGTTCCAGGGCGAGCCGTTCACACGGACCTGGATTTACGGGATCTACGACGGCAAGGTCACCTACTACGAGGAAATGGTGACAAAGGAATTTCTGCTGGGACAGCCGTCCGAATGCTTTCCGATAAAGTCACCGCCGGCAGTCGCCATCACGGGTTACTACCCGACTTTATCGTGTTTCGATTTCGACGCCGGGACCAATGAGTACACCGTCTCGATGCAAGGTTTCGCCTTCCGAGAGGCCAGCCCGCCGGATCCGGTGGGCGGGGCCCCGGCGGAGTAGCACTCCGCCTGAGTAATGCTCAGTCGGCTAGGATCAGTTTCCGGATCACGATGGGCGACAGAATCTGGTCGCCCTCCTGGTGCACCACGTCGTTGAAGTAGAGCGTGCGCCCGTCAGTGCTGACGGCGATGTCGTTGGTGAGGGACAACTCCGCCTCGAGCGCCGGCCCGTCTGTGAGTCCACGCTTTCCCGAACCGGCCAAGAGCGTGAGGTCGCCGTCCAGCGATAGCTCGTAGATCTGGTGCGCCGAGCGGGCCACGACGTACAGCACTCCGTTGGCGAACAGGATGTGACCGTTGTTATTGCCCCGAATAGTGGCGAATCGGCTGGCGTTCCCCTCGGGATCGATCTTGATCACGTCGCCGTTACCGAAGTTGGCCACGTAGAGGTTTCCGTCACTGGCCAGGGTGATGCCGTTGGGGCACTTGTACAGGTCGGACGTGGAGAATCTCGACGTCTGCCCGTCCGGTGTCGTCTTCGTCACAAAACCCCGGCAGTTGGCGACGAACAGATTATCGTCAGGATCGATCGATATTCCTACCGGACCATTGAGCCCGGTGGTGAATTCGGACACACTCCCATCAGGAGTAATCTTGCTGACGGTGCCGGCTCGAATGTTCGATTGAAATAAGTTTCCTTTCGAGTCGAACGCGTTGCCCGAGGCGCCGTGGAAACCGGATGCAAAGACGCTGACCTCTCCCTCGGGAGTGATGCGGAACACCTTGGTGCCGGGCTTAGGACCGCTAAGATCGTAGCCGAAATCGGCCGCGTAAATATTGCCGGCCGCATCGACGTTCATCCCGCCTGACCCGGACTCGATATGTTCGGTCAGCGTTTCGACGACGTTCTGGGCCGAAAGCTCGTGGTTCGTGGTGCCGATCAGCACTAGAGTGGCGATAAGCGAGTGTCCGACGAAGCGCACTTGGGTTTCTCCTGAGAAAGAATTGCTCTGTGCGTCTATAACTCTTCGAGAACGACAATCGTTGCCGCCTGTGCTACGATTTCGTGTTTCGGAGGTTCCCGCGCTTCCTTCACCGCGGTACAGGCCGTAGACTCGGCCTGGCACTAGATCAAACGTGAGGCATGAGGCGATATGAGCCCACTAGCTGCGACCAAGAACAAGTACGACGGAATCTACATACACCCGGACGAATTGCCCTCTGACCCGAATCAGTTTGTTGAGGACTTGCTCGCCTCGCTCGAGTTGTGGAGAAATGACGGGATCGCGGCCGTCTGGCTTTCTCTGCCCGCTCCGCACAGCCACCTGAGCTCAGCCGCACTTCGCTGCGGTTTCGAATACCATCACTGCGCGGCCTCGGAGTTGATGCTCGTTCAGCGACTGGTGCCCGATTCTCCGCTGCCTTCTTTCGCTACGCACACGATAGGGGCGGGAGGGCTGGTCCTGTCGGGGAACAAAGAGATCCTGACCGTAGTCGAGCGCCAGGATCTCGTGGCTCGTCCGGATCACCTGAAGCTGCCCGGGGGGATGCTCGAGCCGGGCGAACATGTGGCGAACGGTGTCGTGCGAGAGGTGCTGGAGGAAACCGGCATACAGACGGAGTTCGAATCGATCGTCGGCTTTCGCCACCATCACGGCGGGCAATTCGGCACGTCCAACATTTACTTCGTCTGTACGCTGCGGCCGTTGAGCTTTGATATTACCATCGATGAGGCGGAGATCGGCCGCGCATTGTGGATGCCTGTAGACGAGTATCTGGCCAATGACGGAGTCGGATTACTTAACAAACACGTGGTGAGAGAAACCTTGAGGTCAAGCGGTCTAACATCCATGAAATTGGAAGGCTACAGAAGTTCCTCACACGAGTATGAAGTCTATTCTCCGGCTCCCTAGGAGGGAACATATGGGATGGGCGCGCACGTTATTGCTGGGTGACGTCGGGAACCGCCTGGACATATCCGACGTGGAGCAAGACCTGGAGCTGCTTCGCAGCCGCCTGCGTCACAGCTCGGACCGCGATGAGAGCCAGGACAGTCAGCTCGAGCAACTCGAGTACGAGCATGAGGAGCTGAAGCTGGTCGTTGCGGCCCTGATCAGGCACCTGACCAGGAAGGGAATCGTCGACGAGGCGGATCTCAGGCTACTCGCGGAAGGGTAGGGCCTCGATCCCATTATCGATTCCCGACTGCGACCCAGCAGAGATCTGAGTTCGTTCCACCGGCCGCTAAAGGAACACTTCCTTGGTTCCACACGTTTGTCCTCCGTCCCGGACAGAAGCTCACGCCGGTTCCACAGAATACGGGGGTGTACGTGAGAATCCTGGAAGACTACGAGGCCAAGCTGCGGCCGCCTCCCGGCGTGGGCGCCGGGCGTGGGAAGGTCGAGTGGGAGCGATACGGAGATGGCAGCGAGGTATTCTACGCCCGCTTTCGAAAGCTGGACCTACGGGATGACGCGGTCGTGGAGGTCCGGCTAGACGGGGCAGTTCTCGGGAACATCAGTATCTCGGGCGGAGCCGGCAGGCTGAAATTCGACAGCAAAGACGGCCGCGAGGTGCCCAAGGCTGTGACAGGGCAGGTGGTTGAGGTCGTCTATCGCGATATGGTCGTACTGACGGGTATCTTCGAGCCAGACTAAGCGGTCTGGCCAAACCAAGGAAAGCGAGGCAGCAAATGAGCATCGTGGTTATCACGGGCTGTAGCTCAGGCTTCGGGCTCATGGCAGCAAAGCAGCTGGCCGAGCGGGGAGACCAGGTTTTCGCCACGATGCGAGACCCGAACGGTAAGAACCGCGAGTCGGCCGAGGATCTTGGGAGTTTCGCGGCCCAGACCGGCTCGAACCTTACGGTCCTGGATCTCGATGTCACATCGAATGAGTCAGTAGACACGGCGGCCGCCGCCGTGCTCGACAGCGCGGGTGCGCCGGACGTGGTCATCAACAACGCCGGCCAGATGTATGTAGGTCTGTCGGAGGCGTTCACGGCCGAGGAGTTGACGCGGCAGTTGGATGTGAACGTGGTCGGCGTGCATCGTGTGTGCCGCGCTTTTCAGCCAGCGATGCGAGAGCGCGGAAGGGGGCTGATCATCAACGTTAGCTCCATCGCGGGCCGAATGGCCATTCCCTTCTTCGGCGTCTATCACGCCAGCAAATGGGGTCTCGAGGGATACTCGCTTGCGGCGCGTGGTGAACTGGCCGGCTCGGGAGTGGACGTGGTTGTCGTGGAGCCCGGTCCTTTCACGACAGAGCTTTTTCCGCAGAGTCCGAGGCCGGCCGATCTTGACGGCCGTGCCGGCACCTATCCGGCGGCGGCGGAGCAAGCCTTCGAGGAGATGGGCGCCGCCTTCGATGAATTGTTTGGCGACCCCGAGGTGCCTACGGACCCGACCGCTGTCGTGGACCGATTCGTGGAGCTGATAGACATGACGACCGGAACGCGTCCTTTCCGCAGCGTTGTAGGTGTCGACTTCGGCGTGTCTGAGCGGAACTCTGTAGTCGAGCCACATGATCAGCAGCTTCTGCAGGATATGGGACTGGAGGACTTCGCGCGGCTGAAGACCAGCTAGCGGCCAGCCCGAGTCATGAGCCGGGAAGACAGATCCATAGGCTGGGGCGCGGTCATGCTCGTTGCTGGGGGGGCGATCCTCCTCATCGCCACCGGCGTGTTTCCCTCTCCGCGCAATCCAGCGAACGCGCCGTGGTTCGTGCTGGCCCTGGCCGGTATCGTCTTCGCCGCCGGTGGAGCGGCCCTCATGCTGCCTCCGGGAAGCCGAGTTCGCCTGGCCATGGTGGCGGTCCTGGTCGCTGGCTTCGCCGTGGCCGGAGCCTGGGCGGCGGCGACCGGTTCCGCGGATACAATCACAGGTGGCCTATTCTTCCTGTCACGTGAGACCAACGCGCTTCTGGGGCGGATTGTGTTCGGTTTCGGATCGGCGGTAAGCGCCGTGATTCTGGTCGTAATCTTTCGGCAGTTGCAATGATCCGCCTGCAAGCGAGTTTTCTCGCGCTCGTGATTGCTCAGGCGCTGCACTCTACGGAGGAGTACGTGGGCCGCCTGTGGGAAGTGTTTCCTCCCGCGACCTTTTTGACCGGACTGATCTCGGATAATCACGAAGTCGGCTTTCTCGTGGCCAATATTGGCTTCGTGTTGTTCGGCGTCTGGGTCTTCATCTGGCCTGTTCGTAGAGGGTGGCCGTCCGCTCGCACATTTATCTGGGTCTGGGTAGCGATCGAGCTGGTCAACGGGATAGGACACCCAGCGTGGACGATCTGGCAAGGCGCATATATGCCGGGCGTGATCACCGCTCCGGTGCTGTTCGTATTGGCTCTGATTCTGCTCCAGCAGCTGCGGGCGCAGTCGGACGCGTCGCATCAGCAGGGCACCGGGCCTTGAACTGCGAGAATTGCTCGACCGAACTCAGCGGAGCGTTCTGCCACAAGTGTGGGCAGCGCGTGGAGTCTCTGCCGGGCGGCGTGCTCGGGTATCTGGCGCACCTGGTGTCCGGGGTGGCGGGCTACGACTCAAAGTTGCTGCGGAGTCTGGTCGCTCTGGTCTTTCGGCCCGGCCGCCTGACGGATCAATACCTTCGGGGCAAGCGGATTCGCTATGTCGAGCCGCTTCAACTGTACCTCCTTAGCGCTGCCGTTTTTTTCCTCATTAATGCCTACAAGCCCTTCGTCCATTTCGATGTTGCCACCGGGTCCGTAGCCAGCTCACTTGGCCCTGCGTCAGCAACGGGATCAATGCCTGCGAGCCAGGTGGAGCGGCTAACCGCACAGGGCGTCACGATCGAGGTGTTCGCCGAACGTTTTGACGCTTGGGTAAGCGCCTATCTTCCGGTGTTGCTGGTCGCGATGCTTGTCTTGCTAGCCGTGGTCTTCTGGTCGCTCAACTGGCGATCAGAAAAGCCATTCGCAGTGCACGCCGTGTTCACGCTTCACTGGTCGGCCTTTTTTCTCCTCATTGAAGGTGTGCGCCGGGTTATCCCGTTGCCGGCTACTTGGAGCGCCTCCAACGGGATTCTTGGAGTGGTCATCAGTTTCATCTACCTGGCAGTAGCCATGCGAGTCCTTTATAGGCGCGGATGGCCACTCAGCATAGCGAGGACCTTAGTTAGCCTCCTGCTATTCTATGTGCTGATTTCAGTATGGATGGGATCGACTCTGTTTCTGGCCCTGAGGTTCGCCTGATAGTGACACCTGATTTGCAGATAAGCGCGTGAGAGCGAAACGATGCTGAGTTCGATCCGAACCGTGGCGCGCTCTGATCGGGAGGAGCTCGTCCGCATGCGTCAATGTCTGTGGCTGGATTCCGCGGCGTCAGAAGCCGATAGCTTGTTTGAGCGACCTGAATCCCACTTCGTGCTCCTCGTGGCCGAGCGTGCAGACGGAGGTCTCTGCGGATTCGCCGAGATCGGGTCACGGGAGTTCGCCGAGGGGTGCGCTAGCTCACCGGTCGCGTATCTGGAGGGAATTTGGGTGGACTCTGATGTTCGGCGCCGCGGCGTGGCCCTCGGCCTCGTTCGACACGCAGAGCGGTGGGCGCGTGCACACGGGTTCAGCGAGCTGGGCTCGGACTGCGCAATCGAAAATACGGCCAGCCACGCGTTCCACACCGCGGCTGGATTCGGTGAGGCAGGGCGCAACATCTGCTTCAGGCGTCATCTGCATCAAAGACCGACCGAATGATCGTTCTGGAGACAGAGCGGCTGATCCTCTCCCGGCTCTCCCTGGAAGACGCCGAATTCATATTGAGGCTGCTCAACGAGCCATCGTTTCTGGAGAACATCGGAGACAAGGGTGTCCGGACTTCGGAGGATGCGCGTGAATACCTGCTGAGCGAACCGATCGCCAGCTACGAGCGGTTTGGATTCGGTCTTTTCCTTACCGCGGAGCGAGAAACCGGAACACCTGTCGGAATGTGCGGACTTCTCAAGCGAGATTCGCTGGACGACCCTGACATCGGGTTCGCTTTCATTCCCGAGTGCTGGGGAAAGGGGTTTGCGACTGAATCGGCTGGCGCTGTGCTGGCTTACGGGCAAAGCACGCTCGACCTGGCTCGGATCGTGGCGATCGTCTCGCCGTCTAATCACCCTTCGATAAGAGTCCTGGAGAAGATCGGGCTGCGTTACGAGAAGCGAGTGCGGCTGGCGGAAGATGGGGCGGCAATCAGCCTGTATGGAATCGACCTGTGACCTGACTAGAGGACGAAAAATGCAAAACCGCGCAGTGGCGTCATTCGAAGTGACAGGATGGGATCAGTTGCCACCCGATAACGGCGGGGAAGGGCCGGTGCTGTCTCGGGCCACGGTGGGCAAAGCGTTCAATGGAGACTTGGTCGGCGAAAGCACCGCCACCCTACTCATGTGCCAGGCGGATACGTCCGAACTCAGCGCAGGAGCCGGTTATGTAGCTTCGGAGCGATTTGCCGGACAGCTGGCTGGCAAACAGGGCACGTTCGTCATGCAGCACTGGGGCGTAAGCGAGGCCGGGGGACAGCGCACGGGTGGCCATGTCGTGCCAGGCTCGGGAACCAGCGACCTTGCTGGACTCACAGGTGAGGTTGCGATTTCCGTGGACGCGGACGGCGCTCACACGCTTACGCTCGACTACGAGATCGACTGAGAAAGGGTCGGGGACGATGCCAATCGACACCAATTCATTCTGCTGGAACGGAATAGTCAGTACGGACGCAGACGCGGCCAGGTCATTCTACGCGGACGTGATCGGCTGGGTAGCCGTGGATCACACGTTTCCGAGTGGTGAGACGACTACCATGTTCTTCACCGGTGAAACAGCGCGAGGCCATCTCCGCGCTCCGCAGTCCGAGGGCGAGCCTAACCACTGGACGAGCTATTTGCGCGTAGATGACGTGGCCGCGTCAGTGGCCTCCGCGGAGGCGAGCGCCGGCGGTGTCCTCGTCCCGGCGACGGACATTGATCCGGGTACGTTCGCGGCTGTCACGAGTCCCAGTGGCATCGTGCTGTGTCTGTTCCACGAGGCAGACGAAGCGTCGGCAGAGAACGCGCCGGCGGGCGTAGGAAGCGTCAACTGGACCGAACTGCAGAGCAGAGACATCGAGGCCGACCTTCCCTGGCTGAAGGCCGCGTTCGGTTTCGAACTGAGCGAGATGGAGATCCCGAATGGTACGTATTACATGCTGAACAGCGGCGGGAAACCCCGGGGCGGAGCAGTAGCAGCTTTCAGGGAAGAGATCGCCGGCCGTTGGCTGGCCTGGATTCAGACAGACGATATAGACGAAGCAGTTGGCCGAGTGACGGCCGGCGGTGGCAGTGTGGTCGCTCAGCCATTCGTACATCCAGGTGTGGGCCGTCTGGCCATGGTTGCCGACCCGACCGGGGCCACGTTCGGGCTCATCGCACCGGACTAGCCCTAGATGGTCTAGCCCCGCCAAACCTACCAGTGCGACTATGCGGGAGTCAGATGGAAAACTGGCTACTGCATGGAGAGGGTCTAGATGGCTAAGGGCAAGAAGTCGATTTTCGCGGCGATCATCGGGAACGGCCTCATTGCCGTTACCAAGTTCATCGCGGCGGGGATGACGGGCAGTTCCGCCATGCTCACTGAGGGAGTGCACTCTCTTGTCGACACGGGCAATGGCGGACTGCTCCTCCTCGGTCTGCGGCGGGGGCGGCGGCCTCCCGACGAGGCTCACCCCTTCGGCTATGGCAAAGAGGTCTATTTCTGGACCCTTCTCGTGGCGATGCTGATCTTCGCCGGTGGCGGAGCCGTCAGCATCTACGAGGGTATCGAGCACATCCGCCATCCCACACCGGCCGGCGACCCGACCGTTGCCTTCATCGTGCTTGGCCTGGCCTTCGTGTTTGAGGGGCTGGCCTGGCTGGTCGCCTGGCGCGAATTCCAGCACTCCAAGGGAGACGTGACCGCCTGGCGGGCCATACGTAGGGGAAAAGACCCTACAGCATTCGCCGTACTTCTTGAGGATACTGCTGCTCTGGCGGGCATCGTCGTGGCGGCCGCAGGAATCTGGGCGGCTCGCATTCTGGAAATGCCAGCACTCGACGGGGTAGCATCGGTTGTGATCGGGCTCATCCTCGCCACGGTAGCCGTCGTGCTGGCCCGAGAGACCAGGGGTCTGCTCGTCGGCGAAGCGGCGGAGGAGACGTTGGTTCGGGGGGTCCGGTCGATTGTCGAGGAGGACGATTCAGTGGCCGAAGTGGTCCGGATGCTGACCATGCATGTAGGTCCCGAAGACGTGGTCGTTAACCTCGACCTTCGCTTCCTACCGGAACTCGATGCCACCGGGATCGGAGAGGCGGTCGCGCGGCTGGAGGAGCATATCAAACACTCATTTCCTCAGGTGCGCTACCTGTTCATGGAGCTGGCTTCCCTGACGCACCCGGGGAGAGGATCGTAGAACAATGAAAGACTTCAATCCGATCGAGTCGTTCGCGGACATGACGCACGAGTTCGGCGAGCACGGCGGCGTCAATATGTCGATAGAGACCAGCACGACCTTTACGGTCATGCACGCCGACACGCTGCCCGACATCTTTCTGGGCCGGAAAGGACCCGAAGAGGGCGGATGCTTCCTGTACGGCCGTCATTTCAATCCCACAGTGTATGTCCTTGGCAAGCAGATCGCGGCCATCGAAGGCGCTGAGGCTGGGTACTGCACCGCCAGCGGTATGGGGGCCATCAGCAGCACCGTGATGCAGCTCTGCGGCCATGGGGATCACGTCGTGAGCAGCGATACGATTTACGGCGGCACGTTCGCTCTGTTCCGGGATTACCTGCCCGCAAAGACCGGCATCGACGTCAGCTTTGTGGACATGAGCGATCGAGCGGCGGTAGAGAGCGCCATTACGCCGCGCACAAAAGTCGTCTACGTGGAGTCGATTTCCAATCCGACTCTTCGCGTGGCCGATATCCCGTACCTGGCGGAGCTAGCCCACTCGCACGGCGCAAAGCTTGTCGTCGACAATACGTTCAGTCCGCTAATCCTGTCGCCGCTGAAGCTGGGGGCGGACATCGTAGTCCATAGTCTGACCAAGTTCATCAACGGGGCATCGGATTACATTGGCGGAGCGATCTGCGCCTCGAGCGAGTTCATCACGGAGCTGATGGATCTCCACCTCGGTTCCTTGATGTTGCTTGGCCCGGCGCTTGATCCGAGGGCGGCGTTCGCGATCAGTATGCGCCTGCCGCATCTGGGGCTGCGAATGGTCGAACACAGCCGCCGCGCGCAGACCTTTGCCGAGCGCCTACACGAGGCAGGTCTGAGCGTGACCTATCCAGGGCTGGCGGATCATCCGGATCACGAACTCCTGGAACGCCTTCGTCGGCCGGAATACGGCTGCGGCGGCATCCTTTGCCTGGATCTGGGCGATCAACGCAGGGCTCACGAGTTCATGGAGATACTGCAGAACAAGGATCGCTTCGGCTTCATGGCGGTCAGCCTCGGTTACTTCGAGACGCTGATGTCGTGCTCGTCCAGTACGACGTCGAGCGAGCTGACGGAAGAGGAGCAGCGCAGCGCCAATATCCGCCCCGGGCTCGTTCGTATGTCTATCGGATACACGGGTACGCTCGAGCAGCGCTGGAGTCAGCTACGCGATGCGTTAGAGATACTAAATCTGATGGAAACGGAGGTGGCAGGCGAAAGCGTCGGCTCGGTGAACTAATAGAAGCAGGGGAGCCCGAATGAGGAGACTGCACGTGGTGGTGGGGGCGCTGCTGTTCGGAGCTTTCCTGGCCACCGGGATCTATATGGACCTGAGTCTCGGTCACCTGCGCGATATGGACCAGGCGACCAGGATGTTTTACCGCTCGCGCCACATCTACATTCTCATGGCGGCTCTGCTGCATGCCGGTATCGGTGCGTACTACAGGATGATTCCGGGCCGCGAACGTATTCAGAAGTTAGGGTCGCTCCTCACAGTCGCTGCCGGCGGCGGGCTGGTCGCGGCTTTCTTCACTGAGGCAGTCGCCGCTGACCTACGGTCCTCACTCAGCCTGTACTCCATCGCGGCCCTGACCCTTGGAACGACGCTGCATCTCGCGGCTGGCCTTCGCCGCCAACGCTAGTCCGCCTGCGGCGTCGGTCCAGTGCGCCAGCGCACGCGCCAGCGGGAGGCGAGTATCAGGGCGAGCAGCACCAGGAAGATGGTTGGTGCGATCCAACCCAGCTCATTCGGTTTCGTAGTAGTTGTGTAGACGGCACCCAGCATGATGACTATCAGTCCGCTGGCCGCGGCCGCGCGACGAGGCTCGGCAAGGCGGTGGCATTCATCCTCGTGTCGAGCACCGTGATCGTCCTGCTGCTCTCCAGCGTTCAGTATGGGCCTGGCAGCGGCCCAGCGCCCTGACAGTCAGTCAGCCGCGAAACAGTAGAAAAGACCGTTGCCGCCCGTACCCTGCAGGTTCTCCTGGCTGCATCCCCGGGAGCCGTGCGCAGAGTTCCACGAAGTCGGATTTCCGCCTCCGCCGACCCGGTCGTGGTGCCCGACAAGAGCGCTACCCTCGGCGTTGCTCGTCCAGTTCCGGCAGGTTGTGTCTCCTTCATCCGACGATGCCATCCCGTCCAGCGTCGATCCCGTCAGGATATCGTGCATGTTGGGACGGTCTCCGCGGCCATTGACCACAGCGCCGTTTTCGGTAAGTGACGTTTCCTTGCCCAGATTGTTGGATTCCGAGTGCAAATCGTCGATGTTTTGCGCCACGAGAACCAGGTTCGCGTTGTGCCACGGACCCTGTCCGATTCGGTCGCGCGCGTTGACGGCTGGAGCGCCGTCCATGGCTACCGTGCTCAGGTAGGCGCGCCAGGTGCGGGCACCCGAGCCCACGGCCTCGGCCAGTGCCTTACAGTGCTGGTCGGCTCCCTCAAGGCCACCGAGGTTGGCTCCGGCGCCTGGTCCGGAGCCTGTAATGAAGAAGCCCATAGTAGCTGAACTGAGTTCGGAATCCGGCGCTTCGGAGGAGTCTCCGTCGGCTCGAGCGCAGGCAGCGGTGGCGGCGAGCAGTGTAGCGCCGACAAGTAGCAGTACTGGTTTCACAGTGTCTCCTCGGGTGCAGCCGGTTTCCGAACCGAATCCGGTCCATATCTTTACTATCCAGTTCCACACAGTATGAGCGATCGTCGAGCCCGGAAACCAGCAATTGGCTCGAGGGGGATACAATATGACCTGGACCGTATACTTGTCGGGCGAGATTCACACGCACTGGCGTCAGCGCATCGAGGAAGGTGCTGCTGCAGCCGGGCTGCCCATGACGTTCACGTCCGCGGTGACCGATCATCCTGCCAGCGATGCGGCGGGAGACATTCTCGGAGCGGAAGAAAGCGGTTTCTGGCGCGATCACAAATCGGCCAAGGTGAACGCGATTCGCACCCGGACTCTGATCCAGCAATGTGATGTCGCTGTGATACGATTCGGGGACAAGTACAAGCAGTGGAATGCGGCCTTCGATGCCGGCTACTGCGCGGCCCTGGGCAAGCCGTACATCACTCTGCACGATGAGGAGGTCGTGCATGCGCTCAAAGAGGTGGACGCGGGAGCGATGGCCTGGGCCAAGGAGCCGGAGCAAGTGGTTGAGATACTCAGATATGTGAGTCTGGCATGACGATCAGAACCGAAGTGAGCAGGTTCGAGCACATTCCCAACGTGGGTCCGGCCACAAGCCGGGACTTTCGTCTGCTGGGCATAGTGGCGCCGCAAGAGCTGGTGGGACGCGATCCCTATGCGATGTACGATGATCTGTGCGCGGCTACCGGTAAGCGCGTCGATCCCTGCGTAATCGACGTGTTCATCTCTGCCGTTCGTTTCATGGAAGGCGAGGATCCGCACGATTGGTGGGACTACACGGCGGAACGAAAGCGTGAGCTGGCCCGGCGGGAGGCGGGTTGATCCACCCGTCCGCTCGCGAGTGGCGCGCTGCTGAACTCCGGGCCGGCCGTGGACACGTCAGAACCTGATGCCCGACATAGTCGAGGGACTGGTCTTTTACGCTGTTTTCTTGGCTTCCACGGTACTGCATGAGGCAGCCCACGCTTGGGCTGCATTAAAGGGCGGTGACACAACAGCGTATGAAGGCGGGCAGGTAACGCTCGATCCTATGCCTCACATCCGGCGTGAGCCGTTCGGAATGGTCGGTCTGCCGATTCTCTCGGTGATGGTCGCCGGATGGCCATTCGGGTTCGCTAGCGCGCCGTACAACGTGCGGTGGGCTACGCGTTACCCTGATCGTGCAGCCTGGATGGCGCTGGCCGGCCCAGGGGCCAACCTTCTGCTAGTTCTGATAGCCGGACTTTTGATCAACTTTGGCGTCGCGGCCGGAGTGTTCTACTCCCCCGATACGATCAATTTTGCCGACGTGACCGCGGCCACGGCGGGTGCCGGCAGCTGGTGGCATTCTATGGGCTTCGTGCTCGGGTCGTTCTTTGCCTTGAATCTTCTGCTTTTCGTATTTAATCTCTTGCCGTTTCCGCCTCTAGACGGCAGCGCAGCATTGACGCTCTTGCTCCCGGAACATCTCGTGTCCCGGTACCAGAGTTTTGTCTGGAGCACCCCGCAGCTCTCCTGGGTCGGACTCATTATCGCCTGGTTCGTCTTCGATTTCTTCTTTGATCCGATCCATCTCACGGCGATCAACCTGCTATATCCAGGGGTCACGTATAACTAGTTGGAGTGCGCTCAGCCCTTACCACCATGCCCCGGTCCACGATGAAGTGGCCGTCTGGCGACATTTTCGGCCTCGGGCAACCCGCTGCGGGATACGCCCCGCTACAGTTTGCGTTTCTCTTCCCGGACGCGCCCTTTGCAGATCTCATGACAATTTGGTGAGGAGGCTTGCAGTGGACGTCGTCGGCCAGGTAACCGACATCATCTCCCGTCGCAGTTGCCCAGGCGCCGCCAGCCGGCTCCTGTGCGCCGTGGCGGGCGCCGTCATGGTCTTCTGGCCCATAGCGTCTCAGGCGCAAACAGCTCCTTCACTGTATACCGATCCCGGCTATGTTCACGAGCAGTGGACTATAGCCGACGGTCTCCCGGTCAACTCGATCAACGACATTCTTCAGACCCGTGACGGCTACCTCTGGGTGGCGACGTTTGACGGCTTGGTTCGGTTCGACGGGTCCCGCTTCACCGTATTTAATAGCGGGAACTCGGAGGGCCTGCCCAGCAACCGGATCGTGAGACTCCTCGAGGACCGCATGGGGACGATCTGGCTTCTTACGGAGCAGGGCCACCTCGTTCGGTTCGGCAGTGGACGCTTTACGCACTTTGGACCGAGTCACGGGTTCGGCGACCGGCGAGCCTGGATCTTGTACGAGGATCCGGACGGCACCGTCTGGGTTGGTACGGACAGAGGGTTCGGCCGAATACAGGGGGACAGGCTGGAGCTCGTCGCTGAGGACATGATCGACACGCGTGTCAGCGCTTTGCTGGCTGACTCGGGCGGGGTCCTGTGGGTCGGCACGTGGGACGCGCAGGTGTTCAGATACGAAGAGGGGAAAGTACGCCCGGTACCGAGACCTGAGGCTTCCTGGGGCCGCGCGTACTCTTTCTACCAAGATCCTGCAGGTGCGGTATGGGTAGCGACCTCGTCCGGCGCCTATCGCGTCGATCAGTTGCCTGAAACGGCACTGGACTCTCCGCTGGCCGGTCTTCGTACTCCAGTTTCTCAATTGGTCAGATCCCCCGAGACCGGCTTGCTGTGGGTTGCGGCAGCGGGAGGCACCTATCGTGTCGAGGCGGGTGGCGCGACTCTGATCGCCACCAGACCGGGCGCTCTGAATATGAAGGAGCGCATGCAAGTCGACGAGGACGGGGCGGTCTGGAAAGCGATCGGAGCAAGGTTGTACAGGGACGGACACCTGATTGCACGGTTCGGGCCTGACGCGGAAGTGGTACTGACAGCAGACATACAGTCTTTCTACCGCGACAGAGAAGGAAGCATCTGGATCGGGACGAACGCGGACGGGCTGCACCGGCTGAAGCCGGCCCTGTTCGGTGTCTACAGCGAGGACGCGGGTATCACCCACCGTAACATCTACCCGGTGCTGGAAGATCACCTCGGATTCATGTGGGTGGGCACGTGGGGTGGGGGACTTAACCGTTTATCTCCGGATGGGACCGCTACTGGTGTCAATCCGGCCGGGGAAAACAGCAACTTTGTGACGGCCCTCTATCTGGACCGGTCTGACAGCCTGTGGGTGGGTTACTACGGCAACGGCGTGCTGACCTGTGAGCTTCCCGAAATGTCATGCGTCCGACCGGACACGTCGGTGCCGAGATATGCCCGCGTCAGAGCGTTTCACAAGGACGGCGCTGGCCGGATGTGGGTAGGCACTGACACCAGGCTGCTCCGGCGGGACTCGAAGGGTTGGACCACGCTCGATGGCCTGCCTCAGGGTCCTCAGCATGCTGTTCGCGTATTCGCCGAGACGTCCGATGGCGCTCTGTGGATGGGCACGAACGGTGGCGGTTTGTTTCGCTTCTACGACGGCACATTCGAGAGCGTGACGCCCCGCGACGGGCTACCCAGCGACCTGATTCGCTCGCTGTATCAGGATGAAGACGGATGGCTGTGGGTCGGAACAGAGGGCAGGGGACTGGCGAGGATCGATCTTTCCGATTGGGACACGGCTGAGCCAGCAATCGAAGCCCGTCGCATCGTGAGCTACCGCCAGACCGACGGCTTGTTCGACGAGGTGATTCATCAAATCCTGGAGGACGACTTCGGCCGCCTCTGGATGAGCACCAATCGGGGTATTTTCTGGGTCGAGCGGACAGAGCTATTGGCTTTCGCGGACGGATCTGTTTCGCGGATTCATTCAGTCGGCTACACGGAGCGAGAAGGTCTGAAGAATCGGGAGGCCAACGGGGGATTCCAGCCAGCCGGCGTGAAAGCGGCCGATGGGCGCCTGTGGTTCCCCACGCAGGACGGAGTGGCGGTAGTCGATCCGGCCAACCTCATTCGCAACGCCGTTGTGCCGCCCGTGGTCTTGGAAGAGGTACGCAGCGGGGAGCGTGTACTGACCCTGGGAGGCGATGGGTTCACGCTCGGTACCGACGAACGAGACGTCGAGTTCAGCTACACCGCGCTCAGCCTTCTAGCGCCGGAAAACGTCCGCTTTCGCTACCGCCTCGACGGGTACAACGAGGACTGGGTTGAAGCGGGAAACAGACGCACCGCTTTCTATACCAACGTACGGCCTGGCGAGTACACGTTCCGTGTAATCGCCAGCAACAACGACGGTGTGTGGAACGAGGAGGGGGCGGCCGTGAGCCTGACCGTGGATCCCCATTTCTACGAGACCAGGACGTACTACGCACTGCTCATACTGGTAATATCGCTGCTCGGCCTGGGGGCACTGCGCTGGCGCATCAGTAGCCTGGAGAGGCACCGGCGGGAACTCCGAGAGCTGGTGGAAACCCGCACCGAGCAGCTTCGAGAGCAGCAGACCCAGCTCGCTACGCAAAACGTACAGCTCGAACAACAGGCCGTGAAATTAGAAGAGATCAACAGGGCTAAATCCCGGTTTTTTGCTAATATATCGCATGAGTTTCGCACGCCGCTTACTCTTACTATCGGGCCGCTCGAGGATCTGCGTGACCGTGGTGCTGATGAATCTGAAGAAAAGCAGTCCCGCTATATCGACATGGCGCTCCGCAATGCCCGAAGACTTTTGCGGCTCGTGAACCAGATCCTGGACGTGGCCAAACTGGAGTCGGGCGAGATGAAGCTGCAGGCCTACCCACAGGACCTAATCGCCTTCGCCCGGGGAGTCATCGCCGCCTTCGCACCCGTTGCCAGGCGCAAGCGTATCCAGCTCCGTTTCGACGCTCCACTGGATCCGCTCATCCTGTCATTCGATCCGGACGCGCTCGAAAAAGTGCTGACCAACTTGCTCTCCAACGCGTTCAAATTCTGTACTGAAGATGGCACTATCGCCCTCACGATCAGTTGGCAGGATCACGAAGACGGGACCGCTCGAGCGAGTTTGAGCGTCGCGGACACGGGTCCGGGCATACCTCCCGATGACCTGGCCCATGTATTCGAACGCTTCTACCAGACTTCTGACTCAGAAGAGCGTCTACAGCCGGGTACGGGGATAGGGCTGTCTCTCGTCAAAGAACTCGTGGAACTGCACGGAGGCAGCGTGGAGGCCGAGAGCTCCTCGGGAGAAGGAGCCAAGTTTACCGTGATCCTTCCCCTTGATGAATCGGTACAGGAGACGGTCGCGTACACCGGTGACGCGGAAGACGTGGAGGAGGCGGTACCGACGGGTCCAGTCGGCGTTCCGGAGGCCGAGCCGGCCGAAGACGAGCTCGATTCCGACGATGCCGAACTCTACAGGGACGATGAGGAGAGTCGTAGGGAGGACGTAGTAACGGTCCTGGTAGTTGATGACAGCGAGGACATCCGGACGTACATCCGCTCCCGTTTCGAGCCGCGGTACCGCGTGGCCGAGGCCGGCGACGGAAGCGAGGGCCTTGAACGAGCCCGCACTCTGCTGCCCGACCTTGTGATCAGCGATGTCGTGATGCCCGGAATGGACGGCTACGAGCTGTGTCAGGCGCTCCGGGCGAGTCCGGAGACGGACTTCATTCCCATTATCCTGCTCACAGCCAAGGCAGAGACAGCGGACATGGTCGCCGGCCTGGAGCAGGGCGCCGATGCATACGTAGTGAAGCCGTTCGAGATGCAGGAACTGGAAGCGAAGTCTGCTAACCTGATCGAATCTCGCCGACGCCTACGGGACCGGTTCGGTTCACACGGTCTGGAGCTTCGTGCCGGTGTCGTTCCGATCAATTCCGCTGATGCCGATTATCTGGAACGCGTCCGCCAGGCGATCGAGGAGAACCTGGCGGACGGCGAATTCGGTGTCGCTCAGCTTGCCAGGGCGGTATCCCAGGACCGGTCGCATCTGTATCGGCGGATCCGGGAGCTACTGGACGAAACACCGAGTGAGCTGATTCGTCGTCTAAGGCTCGAACGGTCCGCCCAGCTTCTGGCCGGTAACGCGGGCTCTGTGGCCGAAATAGGATATGCGTGCGGCTTCAACAGCGTTTCGTACTTCTGCAAGTGCTTTCGAGAGCACCACCAGATGACCGCAACCGAGTTCCGCAGCGCGCAGCCAGCCTCTCAATAGCGCACCTAATAGCATCGATGTTGTGGATCGTATGCCTGATGTTGCGTGCAACGTCTGTCTCACGAATCCGCAACATGATCGCTACCACCTTCCCGCGGCCGGTTTGTAGACTTGCTGTGTCCGTATCGGCGCGACGCAGGAGCGGTGTCCGATTTGATCGTGGACCGAAGCGAGAGGAGTTGCTGAGCGATGGGTAATGTCACCCGAGCGTGAAGCAGACGGCCCCGCTGGCCAGCCGGTAGAGCCGGAACAGGCATCGGCCTCGGACCGCGTGCTACTCGAGGTTTCCATCCTCGAATCCGAGTCCGAGGACGCGCAGCGGCCAAATGGCGTTGGCGACGAGCCGGACGAGGAGGATCAGGGCCGCACCGTATTGGTCATTTCTAACGATGAGGACATGCGGCGGTATGTGCGGCGGTGTCTTCGAACCCACGACGGTATTCAGGTCGTGGAGGCTCCAGACGGAAAGGATGCCTTCGCTGAGGACCAAAAGGTGCTTCCAAGCCTGGTCATCGTAGATGTAGTCGAGCCGGGCTCCACCTACCCGCTCGACCGCGCGCTGCGCTCCAGGTCAGTGCCGCCTCAGCTGCCCACGATCGTAATCACCGACGAGCCACCCGTCGGTGGCCGCCAGCTCCCACCAGGCGCTGCGACATACGTACTTGTAAAGCCGTTCAATGCGCGGAGGCTCTGTGCTGAAGTAGACAGGATGATTGACCACTAGTGTCTCGAAACCAACTCCAGAAGGAGGTAGTAATGATGTACGAGCGAATTCGAACAGTGGCGCCACTGACTATTCTGCTGGCGCTGATCGCCGCCAAGCCGGTGGCTGCTCAGTTGCCCGATCCGGGAATGGAAGTGGACATCACTCGTACTGCGCTGGTTATCACCGATCCGCAGAACGACTTCTTGAGTCCGGAAGGCGTAACCTGGGGTGTTGTGGGGGAAAGCGTTACGGAAAACAACACGGTAGCGAATCTCGAGCGGCTCATGTCAGCCGCGAAGGCAAACGGGGTGGCTATGTTCGTTTCTCCCCACTACTACTTCCCGACCGACCACGGCTGGAAATTCGAGGGTGCTCTCGAGGTGCTCATGCACAACATCGGGATGTTCGACAGA
>JBDLJJ010000011.1:0-37743 GCA_039714435.1 Gemmatimonadota bacterium
GTGAAGCGACAGGAAGAGGAGCTGTAAACATGATCGGCCATGTCTTTCCAGCCTTGCTGATGACGTGGGCGGCGGCCGCCGCGCCACAGGGAAGTGTGCGTGAGGTCCAGATCGCCTCCGTAAACGGCACCACCGAGATCGCTATTTTCTGGGACGGCTCGGTCGAGGTGCGCCAGTTTCAGCTTACGTCGCCCACGCGGCTGGTGGTGGATTTGCACGGAGCCGAGTTGGCGTTCGCGGAGAGTAGCTTCGATGCGATCGGCCGCGGCGGAATCCAGCGCCTGCGTAGCAGCCAGTTTCGAGACGATGTCGTGCGCCTGGTCTTCGATCTGACGGGTCCGGCTGACCTCGATGTGAGCCAGGACAGGGGCGTATACCGGGCGAAATTCACGAACCCGGGAGTCGAGTTCGAGACCTGGAGCAGCGCGGACGGCGTGGCTGCGAATCCGCTTGCCATGGACGATCGGTCTCCAGCCGCGACGCTGGAGGCCAGGCCTGTCACAACGGGCGCCCGAACCATGATGCAGGACGCCTTTCAGCCACGCATAACGGTCGCCTACGACAGCGCCAGCATGCTGGATGTCCTGGCGGGCTTCTCTGAGTTCGCGGGCATTTCGATCGTTCCCAGCGCCGCCGCGGCGGGCCTGACCGTGCGCGGCATCGATATCCGCAATCAGCCGTGGGACGTCTCTCTGGACGCGATTCTCTCAGCTCAGGGCTTGGGGTGGCGCCGCCAGAGCGAAGGAATTCTGATCGTTGACATGCTGGAGGGCCTGGCCGGCCGGGATACGCTCCTGTCGGAGACGCGTGTCATGCGGATCAACTACGCGGGCGCGGATTCGGTCGCGGTGATGCTGAGAGAACTTATTACCGATGGCCATGGGTCGGTCGTAGCCTACCAGGGAACCAACTCCGTGATCGTGACGGATGCGCCTTCTGTGGTGGCACGCATGGACTCCCTGGTCAGAATTCTCGACCGGCCCACACCGCAGGTGGCGATCGAGGCCAAGATCGTGTTCGTGGATCGCACCGATGTAAATGAACTCGGCATCATCTACGATCTCAAGGATCTGGACGGGAACTCCATAAACGATATCGTGGCTGTTCCCGATCCACTCGACCCGGGCGAGTTGACCAACGCGACGCTTGTGGACCTGAGCGGAGAATCGATTGCGGCGCTGGCCAACGCCAATGATCCGATACTCAATCCCGCCCTGCAGATTCTTGCCACCGTCGCGTTCGGCGACTTTTCTCTGATTTCGTTTATCGACGCGCTCGAGACACATCAGCTGTCAGACGTTCAGGCGGCGCCTACGATACGGGTCGTGGACAACCATCCGGCCCGAATTCAGGTGGGTGAGAAGACTCCGCTTCGAATCCTGGACTCGGGTGGCCAGGCGGCCGCCGCGCGAGCCACCGTCCAGTTCGAGAACACGGGAATTATCCTTGAAGTCACGCCGCACATCACCAACAACGGCCAGGTTCTGCTCGATCTGACCGCCGAACGCTCAGCGCTGCAGGTAGGGCTGGCGGACGTCGGGTTTACGTTTGCCAAGCAGATCGGCGAAAGCCGACTGCTGTTAGCGGATGGCGAAACCGCGGTCATCGGTGGACTGACTTTGAGTGAGGTGACGCGATCCGAAAGCGGGATTCCCGGCCTCATGAACATCCCGGTTCTGGGGGCGCTATTCCGGACCACTCGCAACAGAGAAAACAAGAAGGATCTGATTATCCTCGTTACGCCTCATATCATTCCGTCTTCGATCCCGGCCGCGGAAGCTCAGTTGCGCTAGCAGCGCTGGAGGTGGCCTGGAGACGGTACGCCCGCTAAAGTCGGGCGTGCAGATCCAACTAAGGGGGTCCGGATCACGCCGGCCCCCTTTGCTTTTACAGTACATGTAGAGCGAGCAATGTCCGGATTCAAATTCACTACGTCTGGCGAGTCCCACGGCAAAGGGATGCTGGTCACGGTAGAAGGTGTTCCCGCCGGTTTGGCTGTCAGCCCCGCGAATCTGGCCCACGAGCTGGGGCGGCGTCAGCAGGGGTATGGACGCGGGGAACGCATGAAGATCGAAACCGATGCGGGCGAGTTTCTGAGCGGCGTCCGTTTGGGCGAGACGCTTGGCTCTCCAATATCGATCTGGATTCGTAACCGTGACTTCGAGAACTGGCGCACGGCGATGGCGGCCGAAGCTCAGCCGGGGGCGGATGATGAGACGCTGCGGCGAGTCGTTCTGCCGCGGCCGGGCCACGCGGACCTGGTTGGCCTGCTCAAGTACGATCGGACCGATGCGCGCGATATACTCGAGCGGGCGAGCGCCCGGGAAACGGCGGCTCGTGTAGCTGCCGGCGCCATAGCCAAGCGGCTGCTGTCCGAGTTTGGTGTCCGCATCGGCAGTCACGTCACGCGCCTGGGTGCCTCCGCGGCGGCCCGCCCGGACTCCCTGCCTGAAGACATCAACGCCGCCGCGGACACCACCGCACTGCGCTGCCTGGACCCCGAGGCGACCGAGGCCATGATAGCTGAAATCGATCGCTGCGCTGAGCTCGGTGACACACTTGGGGGCGAATTCGAAGTCGTCATCTCGGGGCTCCCGGTCGGTCTTGGCAGCCATGTTTCCTCAGCCGAGCGGCTGGACGGCCGATTGGCCGGAGCCATGATGTCGATCCAGGCCATGAAGGGCGTGGAGATCGGTCTCGGCTTCCCGGCGGCGGCAATGCGCGGGAGCGCCGTGCACGACGAGATCGAGCCGGATCCGAGCCGGCGTCTCACTGGAGGATACAGCCGCCGCCGAAACAGCGCCGGGGGACTGGAAGGCGGGATCACAACCGGCGAGAACGTCGTCGTTCGGACGGCCATGAAGCCGCTGAGCTCCCTGCGGCAGCCCTTGGACAGCGTCGATCTCAGCACCGGCAAACCCGCCGTCGCCGTGCGCGAGAGGAGTGACGTGTGCGCGGTTCCCGCCGCCGGCGTCGTCGGCGAAGCGATGGCCGCGATCGTTGTGGCCGACGCGATGCGGGAGAAGTTCGCGGGTGACTCCCTGGGCGAAATGCGAGCCAACTACGACGCGTATCTGGAGCGAGTCAATCGGCGGCACCCGGGTGCTGGCGATTAGCGGCCCCATCGTTCTGGTGGGAGTCATGGGAGCCGGAAAGACAACCGTCGGCCGGCTGCTGGCCGAGAGACTCGGGCATGACTTCGTGGATCTGGATGAGCGGATCGAGCAGGCCACGGGAATGTCGGCGCAGCAGATTTTCGCCCAGAGCGGCGAAGCGGCCTTCAGAGATCTGGAAGCCGACGCTACTCGCGGATTGGCCCCAGGTTGTGGCACAGTGGTGAGCACCGGAGGTGGCTGGATGGCGCGTCCGGAGCTAAGCGGGTTCTGGCCGGGGGCGATTCGCATCTGGCTCCGGGTCAGTGCCGGCCAGGCCATCGCCAGGCTGGCCGGACAGCTGGCCGGGCGTCCTCTCCTGGCGGTGCCTGATCCAGAGCGAGCCCTGAGGGAGCTTGTCGCGCAGCGGCTGATGCACTACCAGTTTGCAGAGCTGTGGGTGGATACCGACGGACGGAGCCCGCCCCAGATAGTGGATGAAATCGTTAACCGGCTGCCCGCGGATCACCCCACGGGCGCCAACGGAGGATTGTTTGGCCAAGTCGAGTGACAAGCGCCAGTTGCTCATTGTCGAATCGCCGACCAAAGCGAGAACTTTGGAACGGTACCTGGGCGATGAGTATGAGGTGACCGCTTCCGTGGGGCACGTTTTGGACCTGCCCAAGAGCGGATTGGCCGTGGACGTCGAGCACGGTTTCGAGCCCGAGTACCAGGTCATCCGGGGCAAGGGTCAACTCCTCAAGCAGCTGCGCTCGGACGCCAAGAAGGCGGAAACTGTTCTGTTGGCGATGGACCCGGATCGGGAAGGTGAGGCGATCGCGGTGCATCTCGCTCGGCAAATGGGCTACGAAGGTGAGGACGACAAGAAGTTTCGGCGTATAACGTTTAACGAGATCACCCGAGAAGCCGTTCTGGAAGCACTGTCACACCCCGGCCCACTCGACCACAATCGGGCTGACGCGCAGCAGGCTCGCCGGATTCTCGACCGCCTGGTCGGATATGGATTGTCTCCTCTTCTGTGGAAAAAGATTTCGCCCCGAGATCCGATCAACGGAAGAGCGCTATCCGCAGGGCGCGTGCAGTCGGTGGCCGTGCGCCTCCTGGTGGAGAGGGAGCGCGAGCGCAGAGCGTTCCACAGGGCCTCGTACTGGGATCTGAAGGCCACACTGCGCGCGGCGAGGGGCGAGTTCGAGGCTCGCCTGGTGTCGCTGGGCGGCAAGAAGCTCGCGACCGGGAAAGATTTCGATCCGGCCACGGGCGCCCTGATCGAAGAGCGTGACGTGATGCTGCTCGGAGAGGAGCCCGCCTCGGCCCTTCGCGAGCGGTTGATGAGCGCCGACTTCAAGGTAGCGTCTCTGGATGAGGAGTTGTTCAAGACCAAACCTTACGCCCCGTTTACCACTGCCTCCCTTCAGCAGGAGGCGAGCCGGAAGCTCCGCCTCACAGCACGCGACACGATGCGTGCCGCGCAGCGCCTGTATGAAGCCGGATACATAACGTACATGCGGACAGACTCCGTCAGACTGTCCGATCAGGCGATCACGGCAGCCCGTACTCGGGTCGCCGGCCAGTATGGCGACGAGTACCTGAGTCCCAAGCCACGCACCTACAAGACGAGCACCCGAGGCGCTCAAGAAGCTCACGAGGCGATACGGCCGGCGGGGATCGACATGCTGACCGCTCAGGAACTCGGCCTGACCGGTATGGACAAGGCGCTGTATGAACTCATCTGGAAGCGCACGGTGGCGAGCCAGATGGCCGATTCCCGGCAGAAACGTGTGACCGTGCTGGTGGAGGCCTCGGACGCCGTGTTCAGGGCCTCAGGCAAAACGGTCGAGTTCGCGGGGTATCTCCGCGCCTACGTGGAGGGTGCGGATGATCCCGAAGCGGCCCTCGAGGACCGTGAGACCCAGCTCCCGCCTGTCAGCGAAGGAGAATCGGTGGACTGCGCGGACCTTATCGCGGACCCGCACGAGACCCGCCCGCCAGCCCGATTCACGGAAGCAGCTCTACTGGACGTACTTAAGAAAGAAGGGATCGGGAGGCCCTCAACCTACGCTCCGATCCTCGGTAAGATCGTGGACCGCGGCTACGCCAGGCGCGAGGCTCGCACGCTGATTCCGACCTTCATGGCCTTCGCTGTCACCGGCCTGCTGGAGCAGCATTTCCCGGACCTTGTGGACACCAGCTTCACGGCGCGAATGGAGGACACTCTCGACCAGATCGCCGAGGGAGCAGTGGAATGGCGTGACTATCTGTCGGATTTTTACAGCGGGGAAGAAGGCTTCGAGGCACGGCTGAAGGAGCGCGAGTCGGCCATCGATCCGCGTGAGGCTTCCACGCTGCAGCTCCAGGGCCTGGAGCCATCCGTCCGAATCGGGCGTTTCGGTCCGTACCTCGAAGTCTTGGGCGACGGCGAGGCCATGACAGCGTCGATTCCGGATGGGACAGCGCCCGCTGATCTTACGGCGGAGCAAGCGTCCGATCTTCTAAGGCAGAAGGCCGAGAGCGCCCGCTCGATCGGTTCGGATCCCAAATCTGGTCTGCCCGTGTTCAAGCTCTCGGGCCGCTTCGGACCGTACGTGCAGCTTGGCGAGCAGGAAGAAGGAGGCCCCAAACCCAAGCGGGCCTCCCTGCCCAAGGGTCTGACTCTGGACGATGTGACCCTGGAGGCGGCGCTCGGCCTGCTGGAGCTGCCCCGCGAACTCGGCGCGCATCCCGACAGCGGTGATCCGGTTAAGGCGGGAATCGGCCGCTACGGGCCATATGTGGTTCACGAGGGCGACTTCAGGTCGTTGACCAAGGATGACGATGTGCTGACGGTCACGCTGGACAGGGCGCTGGCACTTCTTGCCGAGCCCAAGCGGCGCGGAAGGACAGCGGCCAAGCCCCTGCGCGAGCTGGGGGAGCATCCTGCTGACGGCGGCGTAGTTCAGGTGTTCGAGGGCCGGTACGGGCCGTACGTCAAACATGAGAAGACGAACGCCTCTCTGCCCAAGGATCTGAAGGTAGACGATGTCACCATGGAGCAGGCGGTTGAGCTGCTAGCCGCTCGGAAAGCGCGCGGTCCCGGTAAGCGGTCCCGGAAGGCCGGCGGGAAGGCGGGCGGGAAGACCAAGAAGTGACTTCCGGACAGTGCGTGACGGTAGTCGGGGGCGGGCTAGCCGGTAGCGAGGCGGCCTGGCAGTTGGCCGAAGTCGGTTACGACGTGGAACTGTTCGAGATGCGCCCCACCGTGCAAACTCCAGCCCACCAGACCGGCGAACTGGCGGAAATAGTGTGCACCAACTCCTTCAAGTCGGAAGCTCTGAATACGGCCCACGGTCTTCTGAAGGCCGAGATGCGCCAGCTCGGGTGCATGCTGCTGCAGGTCGCCGACGCGACGCGGGTCGAGGCGGGAAGCGCGCTTGCGGTGGACAGACGCCTGTTCGCGGCTGAGGTTACCCGCCGAATCAAGGCGCATCCCAGGATTTCGGTGCGGTCCTCCGAAATTACGCAGCTTCCGGCGGGTGCCGCCATCATCGCCACCGGCCCTTTGACTTCCGATGCGTTGTCAGAGGCGGTGCGCAGCCGGCTCGGAGAAGCCGGCCTCGCGTTCTTCGACGCCATCGCGCCCATTTTCTCGCGGGAATCTATTGATGAAGAAGTGGCCTGGCTGGCGTCCCGCTATGATCGCGGAGCCGCCGCGTACCTGAACTGTCCCTTCGACAGGGCCCAGTACGAGACCTTCGTGGCGGAGCTTCTAGCCGCCGACGTGTACGAGGGCCACGACTGGGACGAGGTGCCTTACTTTGAAGGCTGCCTTCCGATCGAAGTGATGGCGCAGCGAGGCGTCGATACTCTGAGATTTGGTCCGCTCCGGCCGGTCGGCCTTCCTGATCCGCAGACAGGAAGGATCCATCACGCGGTGGCCCAACTTCGTACCGAGGATCGCGATGGGCGCATGTGGAACCTGGTCGGTTTTCAGACGCGGCTCCGAATCGGCGAGCAGGAGAGAGTGTTTCGGCTTATTCCCGGTCTGCAGGAAGCGGAATTCCTGCGACACGGGTCAGTTCACCGGAACTCGTATATCAACTTTCCGAAGTGCCTCACGGAGTACGGATCGCTACCGGACTGCGGCGACCTCATCTTCGCTGGACAGCTCACCGGTGTGGAAGGCTACACGGAGTCGATCGCTAGCGGCCTGCTGGCGGCTGGGAATCTGGACCGGGTTCTGAGCGGACAGGAAGCGGCTATTCCACCTGGAAGCACGATGTTGGGTGGGTTATACCGTTACCTGCGGGAGGCCGACCCGACTCACTTCCAGCCCATGAACGCCAACTTCGGCCTCGTGGACTCGCTCCCGAATCGTGTGAAGGGAAAGTCAGCCAGGCGCGAAGCGCTCGCTACGAGGGCCCTGGAGGCGCTGGAGGCCTGGCAGCGTCAAACCTGGGGCGATCCCTCCCACACGCCGTCGCCGGCAGCGGCGTGACCGAGCAAGCGATTCACGCGGCGGGAGCGGCCCGGGCCAGCCGTTCGGCGCAGGCGGAGGAGTTCCTCGCCTATGCCGAGAAGGAGCGCCGGCTCTCGCCTCACACCCTGGCTGCCTATCGGAGCGACATCCGGGACCTGGAGCTATTCATAGGCCCTTACCTGGCGAAGCCGGGATGGGACTGGCCCGACGTAGATCGGCTGGCCATTCGCGCCTGGCTCGGATCCCTGCACGACAGGGGCCGCCGAGCTTCGACCATCGCGCGCAAACTCGCGGCGGTTCGCTCGCTATACCGATTTCTGTACAGGACCGGACGCTGCGCGCTTGACCCCGCCAGGCTCGTGCGCACGTCGCGCCGAGAGCACGGTCTGCCGGGCCACCTCTCCCGGACGCAGGCGGATGAGTTGTTCAGCCGCCTTGATGAGCGTCTTGTGGCCGGCCGCGATGACATTTTTTCGCTGCGCAACCGAGCGATCTTCGAACTCATCTACTCCAGCGGCCTCAGGCTGTCCGAGGTGCATACTCTGGATATTCCGGACCTGGATTTCGAGCGGGGCCAGGTGCGAGTCACAGGGAAGGGGAGCAAGGTGCGAATCGTGCCAGTGGGGGAGGTAGCGCTACGGCACATCAAGCGCTATCTGGACGCTCGCGGCGACGTTACCGGACCTGTTGCGGGGCCCGCGGCCGGGTCCTCAGCCGAAGTCAGGCCGCTGTTCCTGTCCGCTCGGCGCTCGCGTTTGTCCAGGCGCCAGATACAACGGGCGGTACAGGAACTGCTTGATCTGGTGGCACAAGGCGAAGGCCTTTCAACGCACGGGCTGCGCCATTCCTTTGCTACGCACCTGGTTGACGGGGGAGCCGATCTGATAGCCGTGAAGGAAATGCTCGGACACGCCAGCCTGTCTACGACCCGGATCTACACGCACACGTCCAGGGAGCAGCTTAAGAAGGCCTACCAGCAGGCACATCCGAGAGCCGATTGAGCCGGCAACCTGAAGCGAAAGACAGACAATTGACGTTCGACCGAAGCCAGCATTTCATATCTATCAGTGACCATCCGGCCGCGTGGATCGAGGAGACCCTTGAGTTGGCGGCGCGACTCAAAGCCGGAACCGAAGAGGGGTACGCTCCGCTGGCTGGCCAGAGCCTGGGCATGATCTTCGAGAAGAGTTCGACACGCACTCGAGTTTCGTTCGAGGTCGGCATGTCACAGCTGGGAGGGCAGGCTTTGTTCCTTTCCTCCCGCGATATTCAACTGGGACGCGGCGAGCCGATCGCGGACACCGCTAAGGTTCTGTCCCGGTATCTGCACGGGATCATGATTCGTACGTTCGCACAAGCGGATGTCGAACAACTGGCTGCCGCCGGCAGCATCCCGGTCATCAACGGTCTGACCGATCTCCTCCATCCCTGCCAGCTCATGGCCGACCTTATGACGGCCAGGGAGGCCCTGGGAGGTCAGTTGTCCGATCTCGAGGTTGCGTGGATCGGTGACGGCAACAACATGGCGAACTCCTGGCTCAATGCCGCTCAGCAGCTCGGCTTCACACTCCGGCTGGCCTGTCCGGAGGGCTACGAGCCCGACCCTGTAATTCTGGCTTCCGCATCCGAAGCGCGGCCCGGCTCCATAGAGCTTGTCCGCGACCCGCGCGACGCCGTGCGGGGGGCCACCGTGGTCTCGACCGACGTCTGGGCTTCTATGGGCCAGGAAGAAGAGGCCAGGGAGCGCGAGAGGGCATTCGCCGGCTACACCGTGGACGCTGACCTCATGCGGCTCGCGGCTAGTGATGCCATCTTCCTGCATTGCCTGCCGGCCCATAGGGGTGAAGAAGTGGCGGCCGAAGTTATCGACGGACCCGCGTCTCGCGTGTGGGACGAAGCGGAGAACCGCCTGCACGTGCAGAAGGCGATACTCGTTCGACTCATGGCCGACTGACTCTCGAAGGGAGCGACTGAATGGCCGACACCAAGAAGACCCCGCTGTACGAGGAGCATGTGGGCCTCGGCGCGCGACTGGTCCCGTTTGCCGGCTATGCCATGCCTGTGCAGTACGCGGCCGGTATCCGTGCCGAGCATGCCGCTGTCCGCTCAGCCGCTGGCCTGTTCGACGTCTCGCACATGGGCGAGTTTCTGGTCACCGGCCCCGACGCGCTCGAGTTCGTCTCGGCCGTCACGACTAACGATCCGGCCGCCCTGACACCGGGAAAACAGGCTCAGTACAGCGTCTTCTGTCATTCCGACGGTGGTATCGTGGATGACCTGATCGTCTACCGGCTCGAAGATGAGCGTTTCCGGCTGGTCGTCAACGCGGCCAATCTGCAGAAGGACTGGGACCATATTTCGGCCGCGGCAGAGTCGTTCGACGTCCAGCTTTCTGACGAGAGCGATGCTCTCGCCCTGGTGGCGCTCCAGGGGCCAGCCACCGAGCAGATCCTGGCACCGCTGGTGAGCGTCGACCTGACTGAGATCGGGTTCTATGAATTCCTGCCGGGGGAGGTTCTGGGAGCCTCGGGAGTCATCAGCCGCACGGGCTACACGGGCGAGGACGGGTTCGAACTGTACGTGCCGGCCGCGGCCGCCGTCTCTGTGTGGCGTGGGTTGCTGGACGCTGGTGCCTCTCACGGACTGGTCCCGGCGGGCCTCGGGGCGCGCGACACGCTGCGCCTCGAGATGGGGTACGCGCTGTACGGGAATGACATCGACGACGGGACGTCCCCCCTGGAAGCCGGGTTGGGCTGGCTCGTAAAGCTCGGGAAAGGGTCATTTATCGGCAGTGAGGCGCTCAGCAGGCAGAAGGAAGAGGGCCTACAGCGCCGCCTCAGAGGTTTTCGTCTCCTCGAGCGCGGCTTTCCCCGGCCCGGGTACGAAGTCTCGTTTGACGGCCAGTCAGCAGGGAAGGTTCGGAGCGGAACCATGAGCCCCAGCCTCGAGGTCGGTATCGGCACGGCGTACCTGCCGCCAGCGGCAAAATTCGGTGACCCCGTGACCATACATATCCGCGACCGTGAGATAGGCGGGGAAGTTGTGAGATTCCCGTTCTACTCAGAAGGATCGCTTCGGCGGTGACGGCCCTGAGACTGGGCGTGCTCACGGTTTCGGACGGTGTGATAGCCGGAACCAGACAGGACGGATCCGGTGACATGATCGTGGCGTGGGCAGAGAGCCGCCAATACGAGATCCGCGACCGCCTGGCGGTGGCGGATGAAAGGGAGAGCATCGCCTCCGTTCTCGCCGGCTGGTCGGATTCGGGCCAGTATGACGTTATCCTCACCACCGGCGGGACCGGACTGGCCGAGCGCGACGTGACCCCGGAAGCGACAACTCAGGTGATAGAGCGGGAAGCGCCCGGCATTGCCGAAGTGATCCGTGCGGCGGGGTACTCCAACACAGTCTACTCAGTGCTCAGCAGAGGAGTCGCCGGCGTGCGCGGAAGTACCCTCATCGTGAATCTGCCGGGAGGCCCCTCCGGGGTTCGGGACGGCCTTCTCGTACTGTCGGAGGTCGTCGATCACGCCGCCGCGCTTCTGCGGGGCGCGACGTCCGGCCATTCACCGGGTTCCCCTGCCTGATGGCACGAGTGTTTGTCGATTCCGCGGATATGGACACGGCCCTGGCCATCCGGCAGGCGGCCGAGGCGGACCGGCACGAGATCGAGTTGGTCGAACGTCCGATCGACATTGACAGCCGCTCCTCAGATTCCGCGGAGGAGGTCGCGCTGATTCTGACATCGCCGCTCGATTCCTCTCGAGCGCGGCGGCTCATGGCTCCATTCAGCGCGCGCGTTCCGCGCCCGCCGATCATCGCGGTTGTGGCGGGAGACGCTGAGAGCCGCAAGCGGATGGCGCTGGAGGCGGACGTAGACGAATGTCTGCCGCTGCCGCCGACAAGAGAGGAAGTACAGGTCGTTCTGCAGACGCTCCTGGAGCATTTCCGCCTGCAGCGCGAGACAGGAATCGTAGGCCGCACCGAACAAATGCAGGACGTTCTCGAAAGAGTAAACCTCCTGGCGCCTGTGAATTCCACGGTCCTGATCACGGGCGAAAGCGGCACGGGAAAGGAATTGGCCGCGCGGGGAATACACGGGCTGTCGCGCCGGCGCGGGAAGCCCTTCATAGCGGTAAACTGTGGCGCCCTGCCCGAGAGCTTGCTCGAGTCGGAATTGTTCGGGCACGAAAAAGGCGCCTTTACTGGCGCCACATCCCGCCGCAAGGGCGTTTTCGAGCTCGCGGACACAGGCACCCTGTTTCTGGACGAGATCGGAGAGATGAGTCTGTCCGTGCAGACCCGCCTTCTCCGCGTGCTCGAATCTCGCCGTTTCATGCGCGTGGGCGGTGACGCGGAGATCGAGGTGGACGTCCGGGTTATCACGGCCACGAACTCCGACTTGGCGAGCGGAGTTCGCAGCGGCCGTTTCAGGCGTGATCTCTTCTACCGGCTCAATGTTCTCCACCTGCACATGCCGCCCCTGCGGGATCGAGAGCCGGATATTCCCGGCCTGATCCGGGGCCTCATCGCTGAGCTGAGCGCCGAGCACTCCAGGGAATTCAAGGGTCTGTCAGCGGAGGCCATGCAAATTCTCCTGGACTACTCCTGGCCTGGGAACGTGCGCGAGCTTCGCAATCTGATCGAGTCCATGGTCGTGCTCGCTCCGGGCCAGGTCATTCAGGCAGAGGACATCCCGGTTCAGATCCGAAACGCGGGCCGCGAGGGCCATTTGCCGGTGCCCTCTTTCAGCGCACCAACTGAGCCGGCGGGCCCGGACGGCGGTGCGGTGGTTCGTCTTCCTGAAATGGAGTTCATCTTCCGGACGCTGGTCGAACTCAAGATCGATGTGGACGACCTCCGTACCGAATTCGAGCGGTACAGGGCTGAGCATCCGGAAGCCGGACAGGTGCGAAGCTCACTGCCGCCGCTGGCTGGCCAAGCGATCGAAGTGGGAGACGGCGGCGTCAGTTTCGCTGATGGAGCGGGTGAGTACGAAGAGCCGGCTGATGACTCTATTATGTTCGGCCCGGGAATGACGATGGCGGATCTGGAGCGAGCTGCCATCCTCGCTACGCTGGAGAAAGTCGGTGGCAATCGCCGCCGCGCGGCCGAGCGGCTGGCGATCGGAGAGCGGACCCTTTACCGCAAGCTCAAAGAATACGGTATCGAGTCCTAGCCTGTCAGAGTTTTGGCGTCTCAGGGGTGCGAGCCCGCCGTGTCCAGAACCGCTGCGGAGCGCGACAACACCAGCGACCGCTCCCGGTCCAGAATAGTGCGGATAGAGCCCCAGGCGGAGCTGCTCCCCTGCTGATACAGAACCGTCATCGGCAGGTTCAGGTCGATTTCCCCCGAAAACAGATACAGGGCGATCCGGGCCGATTGCTGCGGGAGGCGGCCGCTGCCGAAGTCCGGCGAGATGGCCAGGATATCTATGGGCCGATAAATGGCTCCCTGGCTCTGGATCTGCAGATCCAGCGGCTGGAAGACTTCTTCCTGCTCGCGGGTGAAGAAAGTCACGAACGCCACCAGTGGCCACCCTCGCTCACCTCGGCGCGATGCGGCCTCGAGTATATCCGCGTCTCGGCTGGTCTTGTATGAGTTGAGTCTGGAGTATGTGTCCGGCGCCGTGAGCCGGATAACCCATTCTTCGAGCGGCACCAGTTTGATCTGAACAGGTCCGCTGGCCAGCAGAACCGTGATATCATCCTGAGAACGCGTACCGAACCCGGCTGGCGGCAGGCTCCCCACGCCCGGCGCTTCCATCGTATCGACCCACACAGGCTCGCCCTCCTGGGCCTGGGCCGGATTAGGTCCGATTCCGACCCCAGAGTCTGGTGAACCGCTGCAAGCCGCCACAAGAATCCCGCAAGCCATAGCCAGAATTCGCTGTCCGGGAGGGGGAGTCCGCCTCGGCCGCAATGTGAGTGAACCTCGCACCATCAGCTCTACTTTTTATGGGTGGCCACTTCAACGAAGTCAGCTAACGATCGCCCCAGATCCTCCAGGCCTTCCCCGGTACGCGCCGAAGAGGCGAGCACCTGGTCAGCGGGAACATCCAGCTCCTTCCGCACCTCGGTCTCGACTTTCCGCCGTGCAGCCCGGTTCAGCTTGTCGATTTTGGTGAGCACAAACAAGGTAGGGATCTCGAGTTCGGACAGGAAGCCGATCAGGGCCCGGTCCGCGTCCAGAAGCCCGCGCCGCGAATCGAGAAGCAGCACGACTCCAGCCGGCCCCGGCGTCCTGCTCAGGTACCCCTGCACCAGCCGCTGCCACCGGTCACGTTCGCGGACAGGAGCCTTCGCGAACCCATAGCCGGGCAGGTCTGTGAGCAGGAAGCTGTCGTTGATGCGGTAAAAGTTGATCTCCTGCGTCTTGCCCGGCGTAGCCGACACGCGCGCAAGTTTCTTGCGCCTTACGAGCGCATTAATAAGGCTGGATTTTCCCACATTGGAGCGTCCGGCGAAGGCAATCTGAAGCAATTCGGATGGAATGGCCTGCCCGGGAGCCGCGATGGCTCCGATGAATTCGGCTTGCTTTAGGTGCATGGTGGGGTGGGCCGCGGTACCTGCCGCGGGATCAGGCCTCGCGCCGCTTCGTCTCGGGCTCGAGGATCAACAGTGGCGCGGTGCCATCCTCGATGCACTCTCGCGTGATGACAACTTCTCGTACGTCGTCACGAGACGGAAGTTCGAACATGAGGTCCAGCATAGTCTGCTCCAGAACAGCTCGCAGTCCACGCGCGCCTGTGCCTCGGTCGATCGTCTTGCGCGCCGTAGCCTCGAGGGCCTTAGGGTCAAACGTGAGACCCACGCCTTCCAGCTCGAACATCTTCACATACTGTTTGACGAGCGCGTTCCGAGGGCGCGTCAGGATCTCCACATAGGCCTCTTGATCCAGCTCTTCCAGTGTGACCATGACGGGCATACGGCCCACCAGTTCCGGGATCAGCCCGTAGCGAAGCAGATCCTCGGGCTCGACCGCCGCCAGAGATCCGGCGGCCGACTCCTCGGCGTCCACAGCGTCGTCGGCTCGCCCACGATCTCCGAAGCCGATCTGCCGCTTGCCGAGCCGGCTCTCCACGATCTCTTCCAGCCCGTCGAATGCGCCGCCGCAGATGAACAGGATATTTCGGGTGTCGATCTGGATGTACTCTTGCTGCGGATGCTTGCGTCCTCCCTGCGGGGGTACCGAGGCGACCGTTCCTTCCAGAATCTTGAGCAGGGCCTGCTGGACTCCCTCTCCGGAGACGTCCCGGGTGATGGACGGGTTTTCGCTCTTGCGCGCGATCTTGTCGATCTCGTCGATGTACACGATTCCGCGCTCACATTCGGCCAGATTGTAATCTCCGGCCTGGAGCAAGCGGACCAGGATGTTCTCCACATCCTCTCCCACATAGCCGGCTTCTGTCAGTGTGGTAGCGTCGGCAATCGTGAATGGCACCTGAAGCATGCGGGCCAGCGTCTGGGCGAGCAGGGTTTTCCCTACTCCCGTCGGTCCGATCAGCAGGATGTTGGACTTCTCGATCTCTACGTCATCGACCAGGTGCTGGTGGTTGATGCGTTTGTAGTGGTTGTACACGGCGACGGCGAGGGATTTCTTGGCTGCGGTCTGCCCGACAACATATTCGTCCAGAACAGTTTTGATTTCTTCGGGGCTGAGAACCTCGGTGATCTGACCTGCCGCTTCGCGATCTTCTTCCTCGGCCAGGATCTCGTTACACAAGGAGATGCACTCGTTACAGATATACACATTTGGCCCGGAGATAAACTTCTTGACGCTATCCTTCGACTTTCCGCAGAAAGAACAGCGTAGATGTTTGTCGCTCGGCATTCCCGATTCTCCTGGTCTATCTAGCCGGTGTGGTTCTTACGTCAGTTCCGCGGGGCTCGCCGTCAATATACTGCTGCCGTCGCTACCGCCGCTCGCATCGCTGTCGTCACCCGGCCCATCAGATCCACCCTCGTCTCCTCCTCCGCCCCCGTTGGACGCGGCGCCTGGTACAATGATGCGGTCGATCAAACCATAGTCAACCGCCTCGGCCGGGGACATGTAACGATCCCGGTCCACATCCTCGGCAACCTGTTCTACCGTCTGGCCTGTGTGCTGTGCCAGCAGAGCATTCAGGCGCTCCCTGGCGAACAGTACCTCCTTGGCCTGAATCTCGATATCCGCCGCCGTACCCTGCGAGCCGCCAGACGGTTGGTGGATCATTATCCGGGAGTTTGGCAACGCTGACCGCTTGCCCATGGTTCCGGCGGCGAGCAGGAAGGCTCCCATCGAGGCCGCCATTCCCATGCAGATCGTGGCAATCGGGGCGCTCAGGTACTGCATCGTGTCATAGATCGCGAGTCCGGCGTACACGCTGCCGCCCGGACTGTTGATATAGATGTTGATGTCCCGCTCCGGGTTGTCCGCCTGAAGAAACAGCAACTGCGCTATGACGACATTGGCCACGTCATCGGTGATCGGCGAACCCAGAAACACGATGCGGTCCATGAGGAGGCGCGAAAAGATATCGTAACTTCGCTCTCCGCGACTCGATCGTTCGATTACATATGGTGCGTAGATTGGCATGTGTCTCCCAAACCTTTACCGGCTTAACTACTCAATTCCTGACTCGGATTTCAAGTAACCGAACACCTTCTCAACCGCAAGATGCCGGCCCATATCTTCCAAACTACCACTGCGCGCCAGACGGCTGCGCATCTCTCCCTCCTTAACCCCCTGCGAATCAGCCAGTTCCGTGACTCGCTGGCTGATTTCATCTCCCGTAGCCGCAAATCCTTCGCGCTCGATAAGCCGCTCGAAAAGGAGCTGGCGCCTCACTTCGCGCTCAGCGTGTGGCAGTAGCGCCGCACGGGTCTTTTCGAGCTCTTCCGGGTCAGCGTCCTCCGGAGCTTGAAGCACCGCCGTGAGGTATCTCTCGACCATCGAGCGGGGCGGCTCGAAGGGATTCGCATCGATTAGCGCTTCGACCAACTGCTCGCGCACTTTCTGCTCAGCCTCGCGGGCGTGATGACTCTGAAGATCCGAGCGCACGGCAGCTTTGAGATCGTCGAGCGTCTCGAAATCGCCCACCGCTGCCGCCAGCTCATCGTCGAGGTCCTTCAGCACGGGAGACTCTACCCCGTCGACCGCGATATGCAGCCACCGCTTCCGGCCCGGAGCGTCGGCTGTTTCCTCGGCCGGCTCGGCCAGCTCGGCTGTTTCCTCGGCAGGTTCGGCATCCGGACCGAAGTCGATCTCGAACGCACCTTCCTGTCCGGGATCGAGAGTTCGAATCGCCGCCTCTACCTCTGGAAGCGCTTGCCCATCGCCCAGGACCACGGTGTATGTGCGAGACTCGCCGGGACTGTCATCCGCTCCGCCCGGCAAGGGGGCGATCCGCAAGGAAACCCTGTCGCCTTCTCCCCCCGCTCTGTCACAGGTATCCCAGTCCGAGTTTTCCTTCTGAATTTGAGCCAGGATGGCGTCGACTTCATCTTCGGTCACTGCCGTGGCCGGGCGCTCGATGCGGAACCCTCCCACCCGGTCCAGGCGGATCTCGGGGACGACCTCCAGCTCGATCTCGAACGTGAGCCTTTCGCCCCGTGCGTATTTCACGTTCCCTATCACGGGATCTCCAATCGGCTGCAGATCCTCTTGGCTCAGGGCGGCGCGAAAGCCTTCGTTTACAAGCGCCTGCAGGGCACGTTCATCCACCAGGTGCCCGAATCGCTGCTCCACGACCGCCGCCGGCACTTTTCCTTTTCGGAACCCCTTGAGTTTGATGTTGCGCGATATCCGATCCCGCTCCGCCGTCCACGACTTGACGACCCTGTCGGGTGGGATGGAGATCGTGAGCCGGCGGGTAGGACCGTCCCTGGTCTGCAGGGCAATGTCCAGTCCGGTCTCAGCAGTGTCTGACTTATCGGTCATAAGTTTTTGGGTATCTATTCAGGTCTATTCGGGTCTACTCGGGTCAATTCGGCCGCGGCCAAGTCATGCGAAAGGGGGGACTCGAACCCCCACGGCCAAAGGCCACCAGCTCCTAAGGCTGGCGCGTCTACCGATTCCGCCACTTTCGCTGGCCAGGGCTCTTTTGGGCCCGATCAAGCTACGATATCGGCCGTTCGGCGCAACGGAGCGGCGCGCCGATCGCCACTACCTTTCGACCACCGTGAAGGCGATGGCGAGCGGACAAGAACCCACCGCGATGGCGATATCTACGGAAAAGTCAGAGGCCAGCCGGTTGGCCACGCTGGGGCTCACGCAGTCCGGGGCCAGCGTGTAGAGCCGGCCGGCCGAGTCGAATCCGAGCCCCGATGCGCTCGGCACGCCGTCCGGCGCTATGGCGTCGGCCGGATCGCGAACGAAGGCATCGAAGTCGGTGCTCCAGATCGCCAGCCCGAAGGAGAACGCCGTGAGGTGAAGATCGCCCCCCGGCCCGAAAGCGAGGGCGGAGGGGAAATCTCCGAAGCCGGGATGGTGTTCCGTTTCGGCCTCGGTGGCGAGGTTGACGGCCGAAAGCGAGCCGTCTCCAGCGCCGAACGAGCCCGAATGGAGCACGTACAGCCTGCCGTCAGGTCCGACCGCGCCCGCGGCGGCGTTTTCACCCGTGAGGCTGATCGTGTTCGTGACCGTGAGAGACTGGGCGTCGAGAACCGAGACCGAGGCCGGTCCGGCCGGCACGAAGTTCTCCAGCTCCGAATTCAGCACGTACATCCGGTCGCCCGACGCGACCATGGCCTGCGGGAAGCGCCCGACCGGGATCTCCGGCTGCGTCGTGCCTCGCAGCACGTTGACCGGAGTTACGGAGTTCAGGCTCGGATTGGCGACGAGGACAATCGAGTCGTTGACGAACTCCACCCCCGTGGCTCCTGAGCCGGTGGGTAGGGATATGGTGCGGAGAAGTACGCCGGCGTCCACGTCCACGATCGCCACCGCCGGCACGAGGCCCAGCGGGACGACGGCCAGGTCGCCCCGAACGGCCAGCGTCACGGGGCTGCCGTCAGGGCCCAGCCCGACCTGAGTACTCGCGGCCGGGTCCTCTACTTCAAAGATCGTCAGGGAGAGATCAGTGCTACCCAGGACGACACCCAGCTCTACCGGTTGTGGCAGAGGGACCGGGTCTGTGGGGCCCGTGTCGTTGCCGCACGCTGTGACCCCGAGGGCCAGGGCCAGCGCCAGGATCAATCGTTGTTCTTGTCCGCCATTCTTCATTGCGTCCTCCGTTACAGTTTGCGCACCCGCACCTCGACCGACGCGGTTCGGCCAGGGTCGGGATAGGCGAAAATCAAGTTGTCCTTCGAGTCGAAAAGCCGTTCCAGGCGGAGGCTGGGCTCGATCTGCCAGCCCGACCACGACCAGCGGCGCGAGGCGCTGAGGTCGAAGCTCCAGAACCCGGGCAGGCCGTTCAGAGGCGCGGCCACGGGGTACCTGAGTCCCAGATATCGGGCCGCCAGGTGCAGCGACAGCCAGGAACCGGCCCAGTCGGCGCTCAAAGAGGCCGAGTGCCGGGGCCGGTAGACGACCTGAACCGAGTCCGAAGCCGGCCGGTCGTAGGTGACGCGGTCCCGGCTGAGCTGGCCCGCCAGACGAAGACCTGTGGCGGGAAGGCTGATCTCTCCCCAGACGGCTCCGCCGGAGCGCTGGACGTCGATATTTCGCGGACTCCAGATAAACCTGAAGTCCGGCAGCCAGACGATCATGTCGCGCAGGTCGCCGGTGTACGCCTCCGCGCCGATTTCGAACTCGAGGCCGCCCATGGACCCGGAAACGTCCGCGCCGATCTCGAACTCGCCCGGGACCCGCTCGGCCCGGAGGCCCGGGTTCGGCTCGACCGCGACACCCTCGCGAAAAAATTGATCTCCGAGGCTCGGAGGGCTGAAAGAACTGCTGTGCGAGATCCGGACCCGGGTCCGGCGTACGGAGTAGGTGAGCGCCGCGTCATGGCTGGCGCGCCACGTACCGCCGATACCGGCGCGGTCGGCGCGGAGCGCCAGGTCAAGCCGCAGGCTGGCGCCGCCGGAGCGGCCCGGCGAGAGCGGAGTCAGCGCGGTGTTGAGATAGGCTCCCATGTCTGTGCGGGCCACGGGCGCTCCAGTCAGGGATTGGCTGTCGATTCTCTGATGCTCGATATCCAACCCACCCCCGACGGCCCGAAGCAGTCCTCCGGCATGGCCCTCGACACTTAGCCGGCCCCCGAGCTGCTGAAGTTCGGTCCTGTCATCGTACGGCAATCCCAGCGGCGGCGCCGGGTCGCTGAAGCGAGCGCTGTGCCGTGTGCCGTATCCGACCGCGCCCAACAACAGACCGGACGTCTGCCGCCTCCAGTCCGCTCCAAAGCGGGCGCGATCCACCGACTGCCGCGCCGACTCGGATGGCGCGAAGCTGCGGCCCGGTAGCCCTCGACCCAGACCCTCATAGCCCACAGTCAGGCGCCCCTCGCCGCCGAGCAGCGGCGAGCGCAGCGAAGCCCGCACGACCTGCTGGTCCAGGTCAGCGTTGGCCCGCTGGCCTCGTCCGCCGCCCACCTCCGGTGGCCGCTCGAAACCAAACGAACCGGCCAGCGAGCGTACCTCCGCTCCGAGCCCGAGTCGGGTCCCACCCAGGGAGGTGCCCCAATCTGCTGAACCCGATGCCTCTCCCAAGGCTCCTGTTCGAAACCGGCCCGCCAGTCCCGGGGAAGCCGAGCGTGATTGGATCACGATGGCTCCACCCTGAGCGCGGGCCCCGTAGCGCGCCGACTGAGATCCCCGGAACACAGTCAGACTCTCGATCGAGCCGGAGGGAACCAGACTCAGGTCGGCCTCTCCGCTGATCGGGTCATTCAGCGGCGCGCCGTCAACCAGCACCAGAACAGCGTTCGCTCCGCTGCCACGAATGCTCGGAGTGGCAGCGGAACCCCGGCCCCGCCGGCGGACGACGACACCAGGAAGATTCTCAACCAGCTCGGCGGCCGTCCGGGCGCCCGTGGACTCGATGGCCCGCCTGTCCAGAAAGATCTGTCCAGAGGCCATGGATCGGTCCACCTGTACGTCCAGCTCGGCCAGATCCAAGGGTCGGGGGATGAGAAGGACTACGGGCCGCGCCGCTGCACCATTTCGGACAACGAGGACCTGATCTGAGGGCAGGTATCCGAGACGCCGGATGGTGAGCCTCTGGCGTCCCTTCTCCACGCCGCGAAGCACAAACACGCCGGATCCATCGGTGACAGCGGAGAGGGCCAGGTGTTCGAGCGTAACGGCCGCTCCGGCCACCGGGGACCGGGTGGCGGCGTCGAGGACGCGACCGCGGATTTCGCCGGGGAACTGAGCCGATAACGCGTCGGGATCCACGAATGCGCCCATAGCGGCCAGCACTACGAGTACAGCCGCCAACCGACGGAGCGGCGAGAGCCTGTGTGCCTGAGATGCGAAAAACCGCACGTCTTCCCCTCGAAGAGTGCCAGGTTTCGCGGGCTTGACAGGTCTACTGACTCAGGGCTTAAGCTCTCTCGCCTTCCCAGGACTCAATCCCAGTGGCGTGTGAGAAAGCTTTCGGCCTTCACAGGCCGGGCCCATCACAGTGGCGGGGCCGTGCCGGATTCTCACCGGCTTCCGAGATGCCTCGCCCGCTTTCACGCGCACCTTGTGTGCGCTTGTCTAACTCCTAACTGCTAACCGATTCGATGCCCGGCTGTCAACTAGTCGCCGTTGGGTACCCGAATTGTCACCGGGAACCGCTGAAAACCGAAGGGCTGTCCTGATCGGGTGGTTCCACCCGGCGCCACGATGATCAGTCCGACCACCTCGCCAGCCTCGAGTTCAGCCACGGCGTTTCGATAATCGACCGCAGATTCGAGAATGTTTCCGTTCATCTGTTCGATAACCACATCGTTCAGGAGCCCGGCCCGGAAGGCCGGACTGAACATCTCTACGTCAGCGATCACCACACCATCTATTCCGTCCGGCAGAGTGCCGCGTCTGCGATCGGAATCACTCAGGCTCCTGACGCGTAGACCGAGCGGGTCGCCACTTCGCTCCGCGGATCGCTCCGGCCTGGCGGCAACTTGTGCAGCCTCAGGCTCGGGCGACGTAAGACCGACACGAATACTCTCCTGTTCCTTGGTATCCCAGCGCACTACGCTGAGCGTCACCGTGTCACCGGGCTCGTGCGTTCGTATGCGTCTTTGAAGCGAACTGACACCGCCGATGGATTCGCCATCCACAGCCGTAATCACGTCACCAATCCGCACGCCAGCTCGCTGGGCCGGGCTACCGTCCGCCAGGCCCGAAGGATCGCTGATCATTGCTCCCGCCACCCGGGGAAGACCCAGGTACTGTGCGTCGCTGTCCGCAACATCACGGACGCTGATTCCGAGCACGGCGCGCCGTACGTCCCCGTGTTCAACCAGATCTTCGACGACCTCGCGCGCCAGGTCGATAGGCACCGCGAAACTGTAACCCTGGTAGCTGGCCGTTGTCGTCAGAATGGCCGCATTGATCCCGATCACCTCGCCCCGGGCGTTGACGAGCGGCCCGCCCGAATTGCCCGGGTTGATCGCGGCGTCTGTCTGGATGAAGTCCTCGATCGCCAGGCTCACGCTGCCACCGTTGCTAAGCAGATTCAGATTCCGCCCCTTGGCACTGACGATACCGGCGGTGACAGTCGTGGTGAGCGTCCGTGGTCCACCCCCCCCAGAGGCGAAGCCCGGGCTTCCTACCGCCAGCACCCATTCGCCAACGCGCGTATCGTCACTAGAACCGAGCACGGCGGGCGTGAGTCCCGTGGTGTCGAGCTTGAGGAGTGCTACATCGGTAGTCGGATCCTGACCCACCAGACGAACCCGTTCGAAGCGCCGCCCGTCAGCGAGCTGCACGTCAATCCGAATGGCTCCGTTCACGACGTGGTTGTTCGTGATGAGGTAGCCATCTTCGGAAATCACAAAGCCCGAGCCGCTGCCGCGCGCGCGCTCATTGGGATCCAGCCTGCCCCGGACCGAGTTGGCGCGAGGCCGCGCCACTTCCGTGAAGACGGTGGCCACGGCCGGCGTAATCATGTCCGCGATGGCCGCAAAATCGGCCGCCGGAGCCGAAGCCCCGCTACGGACCGCCTGGGCGGCCTGGGCCGAAACCGGAAGCGCTCCGGGTGCCGGCTGGCTGACCGCTTCCGCCAGCCGCAGAGGGGGAAGAGCTCCGCTGGCGTGGCTCTGTGGGATCAGATCGAGCCCAATCGCTGCTCCCAGGCCCACAGCAAAGGCAAGCCCGGCGGTGAACACGAGGCTGAGTTTGGCTCGCAGCGCATCGTTCATGTATCAAGACTCCGGATTTTGAACTCGTTCACCGGCAGCCGATCCTGTCGCAGGCTTCGCCGGCCCCTACAAACTAATAACTCGACCCCAGCGGCAGGGTTCCGTCTGACCTGGGCCTCGGGACGTTCTGCCACAGGGTTCCAGCATATTTGATACCGCGCCGCCGGCAGAGGTTGCCCCGCGGCCGGGGCAACCCGCCATGTTCCCTACTCTAGCAACACTCAATGGCTGCGCGGTGCTGGTCTTACGCTTCCGGCTCTTCCACGATCTCGTAGTCGGCCTCGACGACCTCTTCCTCAGCGTCAGCTTCGGCTGAGGCCTCGGCGCCTTCCATTCCGGCGCCGTCCTCGGAGACATCCGCCGGTCCCGGCTCCGCGTTGGCGTACATCTGCTGCGCGGCAACCTGGACGGCCTGCTGGATCTCCTCAGTGACGCTGCGGATTTCGGCCGTGTCGTCCTGTTTGAGTGCCTGTCGTCCCTTCTCCAGAGCGGCCTCGATGCTGGCTTTGGCCTCGTCATCGATGGCCTCTTTCCAGTCTTCGAGATTCTTCTCGGTCTGGTAGATCATGCTGTCCAGCTTGTTCCGGGCCTCGACCGCCTCACGGCGCTCCTGGTCCTCGGAAGCGTGCGAGTCGGCCTCGGACACCATCCGGTCGATCTCGCTGTCCGACAGCCCGGAAGAGGCCTCGATTCGAATCTTCTGCTCCTTGCCCGTAGCCCGGTCCTTGGCGCTGACGTGCAGGATGCCATTGGCGTCGATGTCGAACGTCACCTCGACCTGGGGAACTCCGCGAGGCGCCGGCGGAATGCCTGTCAGCTGGAAGCGGCCGATCGTCTTGTTGTCGTTCGCCATCGGCCGTTCGCCCTGCAATACGTGGATGTCCACCGTGTTCTGAGAGTCCTCGGCTGTCGAGAACGTCTCGCTCTTCTTGGTGGGGATGGTCGTGTTGCGCGGTATCAGGTTGGTCATGACCCCACCCAGCGTCTCGATGCCGAGCGACAGAGGAGTCACGTCGAGCAGCAGGACGTCCTTCACATCCCCGGCCAGAACTCCACCCTGAATGGCGGCGCCGATGCCGACCACTTCGTCAGGGTTCACGCCCCGATGCGGGTCTTTCCCGAAGAACTCCTTGACGATCTCCTGGATCTTGGGAATCCGAGTGGATCCACCCACGAGGATAACTTCGTCTACCTCGTTTGCATTCAGGCCCGCGTCTTCGAGGGCTTGCTTCATGGGCGGAAGAGTGCGCTTGATCAAGTCGTCCACGAGCTGCTCGAACTTGGCCCTCGTGAGACTGATGTTCAGATGCTTCGGCCCGCTCTGATCCGCCGTGATGAACGGGAGATTGATGTCGGTCTGAAGCGTACTGGACAGCTCGCACTTGGCCTTCTCGGAGGCTTCCTTGAGTCGCTGAAGGGCCATCGGATCCTTAGAGAGGTCAATCCCCTGGTCCTTTTTGAACTCCTCCACCAGCCAGTTGATTACCCGCTGATCGAAGTCATCACCGCCCAGATGCGTGTCGCCGTTGGTCGCCTTCACCTCGAAAACACCGTCGCCCAATTCCAGCACAGAAATGTCGTACGTTCCGCCACCCAGATCGAACACCGCGATTTTCTCGTCGGCTTTCTTGTCCAGACCGTAGGCAAGGGCCGCTGCCGTGGGCTCATTGATGATTCGCAGTACTTCCAGTCCAGCGATTTTCCCCGCGTCCTTGGTGGCCTGACGCTGGGCGTCGTTGAAATAGGCCGGTACGGTGACCACGGCCTGGCTGACGGACTGTCCCAGATAGTCTTCAGCCGTTTGCCGCATCTTCTGCAGAATCATGGCCGAGATCTCTGGCGGCGAGAAGGTAGCATCGGCGTTCGGAAGCTTGACGATCACCCTGTCCTGGCTGTCAGAATCGACTCCATAGGGAACCAGCTTTCGCTCGCTATCCACTTCGGACGACTTTCGGCCCATGAACCGCTTGATGGAGAAGACAGTGTTCTCCGGATTCGTGACCGCCTGCCGCTTCGCCACCTGTCCGACGAGCCGCTCACCGTCCTTCGTGAAGGCCACTACGGACGGCGTGGTGCGCGTGCCCTCTGAATTCGGGATAACTACCGGATCTCCGCCCTCCATGACAGCGACCACTGAATTTGTGGTTCCGAGATCGATCCCGATTACCTTGCCCATATCACTCCCCTTTATTCGCTGATGATTCCCTGGTCTTGACTAGCAGATAGTGTATCGAAACGAGCCCGCGGACTTCTACTTACGGTCAGCTTCCGACTGGTGCCATTCGAACGCAAGCGATGTGCCCGCCCGAACCCCCCGTTTGGCCCGGTTTTCCCGACATTCTGGCACCTCCCCGCCGCCGGCTGTGTCAGAACGGCAGAACTTCCGCCGCGTTGCGAGGATAGGGATCCCGGCCTAACCTCTTTTTGCCATGCTCCCTATTCGAGACGAGAATCCCACCGAACTCCATCCTATAGTCACGTTCGCGTTTATTGCCGCGAACGTCCTCGTCTGGATTCTGGTCGAGCAAATGGGCCAGGGAGCCGATTTCGTACGCTCTCTGTGCGAGTACGGTGCAATCCCGGCCGAGATTACCGGTTCGGTCCAGGCCGGAACGTCTGTGTCGCTCGGAGAAGGCGTCTCCTGCGTCACGGGCGGCCTCGGCCGTGAAACCCTGATCACCTCCATGTTCATGCACGGGAGCTGGCTCCACCTTCTGGGCAACATGTGGTTTCTGTGGGTATTTGGAAACAACATAGAAGATTCAATGGGCCACCTGCGGTTTCCGATTTTTTATGTCCTGACCGGCTTGCTGGCCTCACTGGCTCACATCGTGGCCGGTCCCGCCAGCCTCGTACCGACGGTAGGCGCCTCAGGCGCGATCAGTGGCGTGATGGGCGCCTACATGGTTCTGTACCCGAAGGTTCGCGTACATACGTTGATCCCGTTGGGCTTTTACGTTCGCATCATTCCCATGCCAGCCTGGGCCATTCTGCTTCTGTGGTTCGTGATCCAGGTGGCGAGCGGTCTCGGGAGTGCGGGAGTGGGAGGAGGCGTCGCGTTCTGGGCTCACGCCGGTGGCTTCATCGCGGGCGCGGTGCTCGTGAAGCTGTTTCAGAAGGGCACTCTCGTGCAGGCAAAACGCTCCGGCCACGTGCTGTCGCGCGAGGAGCGGGGCTTCTTCGAACAGTGGTGAGATAGAGGAGTCGCGATGAGGCGCAGCGTATTGGTCTTAGCCCTGATGACAATGTCGCTGGGAGCCAGTTTATGGCCAGCGCCCGCCTCGGCCGCGCCAGGTGCCTCGGCCGTCGCAGCCGAGGCGGACGAAACTCGGGTCTCGGCCGTCGCGGCAGCTGCTGCGCCGGGCGCTGAAATACTGGCGGCTCAGGATCAGGAGCCGCCCGGAACCCTTATAGACACCGGGGCCATCCAGGAGTCTTTCTTGATCCGCCTGCTGAGAGGCCTGCTGGGAATAGCGGTCCTGCTCGCGGCAGTCACGCTTTTCTCGGCCAGGCGGCGCAGCATCGACTGGCTTCTCGTTGCCAAAGGAGTCGGGCTGCAGGTCGTGTTTGCGCTCCTCGTCCTGAAGACGACCTGGGGCCGGGGCTTTTTCCGGGTGGCTAACGACGCTTTTGTCGCCGTGATCGGGTACACGAACAGCGGAGCGCGCTTTCTGTTCGGTTCGCTGGTCGACTATTCGACGCCTGTCGAGGGCGGAGCCGGAGTCGTCAACATCGGCGCCCAGTTTGCCTTCAGCGTACTACCCGTAATCATCTTCTTCTCGTCCCTCATGACACTGTTGTACTACCTGGGCGTGATGCAGAAGGTGGTCAAAGGAGTCGCCTGGCTCATGCAGCGCTCGCTCGGTACCAGCGGCGCTGAGACTACTTCCGCGGCAGGTAACATCTTCGTCGGCCAGACCGAAGCTCCGCTTCTGATCAAGCCCTTCGTCAAGGACATGACGGCGTCGGAGCTGAACACCGTCATGACCGGGGGCTTCGCTACCGTGGCGGGCGGGGTTCTGGCCGCCTACGTGGCCATGCTCGCCGCTTACTTTCCGAGCATTGCCGGCCACCTCCTGGCCGCGAGCATCATGGCCGCCCCGGCCGGGATCGTCGTAAGCAAGATCCTCATGCCGGAAACCGAGGAGCCCAAGACTCGGGGAAGTCTCGAGTTCGAGCTCGAGGTAACAGATGCGAACGTGATCGACGCGGCGGCAAGTGGGGCCTCCGATGGTCTCAAGCTGGCTCTCAACGTGGGCGCCATGCTGCTCGCCTTCCTGGCACTGATTGCCATGGCCAACGGTCTCCTGGGCTGGGGGCTGGGCCTGTTCGGGATCGAGGGGATCACCCTGGAACGCATCTTCGGCGTGGTGTTCGCACCGGTCGCCTGGATAGTCGGCGTTCCCTGGGCGGATGCGGGGCAGATTGGCAGCTTGTTCGGGATCAAGATGGTGGGGAACGAGTTCATCGCGTTCCAGAACCTGGCGACCAGCCTGGGGGCCGGAGTCACCCTGAATCCGAAGTCGGTCGTTATCGCGACCTACGCTCTGACCGGGTTCGCGAACTTCGCCTCAATCGCCATTCAGATCGGCGGAATCGGGGGGATCGCTCCCAATCGCCGCCAGGACCTTTCACGGCTCGGGATGCGCGCCATGCTGGGCGGTACGGTCGCCACTTGGATGACCGCGACGCTGGCCGGCGTGCTGAGTTGAGGGCCTTCCACGGAGACCTGTCCGGTGACGTGAAGCGGGCCGCCGAAGCGGTTGGCGAGCAGCTGGGCGGCCTGGATCCGGTGCTGGCTCTCGTCCTTGGCTCGGGCCTGGGTGACCTGGCCGACCGGTTTACCGAAACCCAGGTCCTGCCCTACACGGACATACCCGGCTGGCCCCAGGTGGGCGTGATCGGCCATTCCGGGCAGCTGGTGTGGGGCCTGCTCGGGGGCACGCCGGCCGTGGCCCTCAAGGGGCGGGCCCACCTGTACGAGGGACACGACCCGCGCTTCGCCACGCTCCCCATGCGGGTACTGGCTGAACTGGGCGTCGCCGCCCTGTTCGTGAGCAACGCGGCCGGCGCCGTCAACCGGGCCTTCTCGCCCGGAGATTTAATGCTGATCAGCGACCATTTGAATTTTTTGGGTCGCTCTCCCCTCGGCTCGGCAGGCGCGGCGCCCACGGGCCGGCCAGCCGCGTACTATGACCCGGAGCTGAGTTCGGTCGTGCGCCAGGTGGCGGCGGAGGAACGGGTGCCGCTGCGGGAGGGCGTATACGCCGCCCTGATGGGACCTTCGTACGAGACCCCGGCCGAGATTCGAATGCTCGAGCGTCTCGGCGCGGATGCGGTCGGCATGTCCACGGTGCCGGAAGTCCTGGTCGCCCACGCGGTGGGAATCCGCTGCTTCGGGGTGAGCTGCATGACGAACTTCGCGGCCGGAATCCTGCCTGAGCCGCTGGACCACATCGAGGTGCTGGAGACCACGACCAGGGTGGCCGACCGCTTTCAGCGTCTGGTCGAACGGGTGGGCGGCCGTGTGGGCGGCATGTTGGCGCCGATCAGGTCTCGTTGACCTTCGTCTCGGCCCAGTGATCCAGCACGGCTGCTCCGCCGCCCGGGTTCGTGGCTCCCTCCAGAGCCCTCCGCGTGTACGCCAGGCCAGCCTGGATGCCGTCCATCACCGTGTCTCCGAGGGCCAGGCGGGCCGCGATGGCGGCCGAGAGCGTGCACCCCGTGCCGTGTGCGCTGACCGGCAGCCGGCGCGAGATCCACTCGCGCTCTCCGTCCGCGTCCGCGTACAGGTCGAAGACCTCGGGTCCTTCCAGGTGCCCGCCCTTGATCAGTACGGCCTGGCAGCCCAGGGCGAGCAGCTCATGGGCCGCCTGGCGCATGCCCTCCCGGCCGCGGGCGGCCGACCCGCACAGCGCCTCGGCCTCGTCCAGGTTGGGGGTGACGAGGACAGCCCGGGGGAGGAGGCGGCGCTTCAGCACCTGCACGGCCTCTACGGTCAGCAGGCGGTCCCCGCTGGTCGCGACGATCACGGGATCCACGACCAGGTTGGGGAGGTCAGTCTGCGCGAGGGTGTCGGCAACGGCCTCGGCCACCTCTTCCGTGGCCAGCATGCCCAGCTTGCACGCGGCGGGCCGCAGGTCGCTCGCCACCGCCAGTATCTGCTCCCGAACGAGCCCTGCGTCGACAGGCTGCGCGGCATGCACGCCGAGGGTGTTTTGCGCCGTGACAGCTGTAATGGCGCTGGTTCCGAACACGCCGTGGGCCTGAAATGTTTTTAGGTCGGCCTGAATACCGGCACCTCCACCCGAGTCACTGCCGGCGATCGTCAACACGACGGGACGCGGGCCTGTGGCTATTTCTGTCATACGCTTCCAGTTCAGGTGCGCTGCCGCGCACGGCAAATGCCCAGCCGCGCTGAAGCGGCCCGATTCAGGGCGCTACATTCACGGAAGGGCCGGCGTAGGCACGGCATGTGCCTTGCCGAGGGTCCTCGGCTGCTGCGAGAGCTGGCTTCGCGTGGCCCGGCTCCGGTACAGGTCTTATATACGGCGCAGGCGCAGGCCGAACCAAGGGATGGAGATCTCATCGAGTCGCTGCTCCAGCGCGGCGTGCACTGTGAGCGGGTGGAACAGAAGGAGCTGGAGGCACTGGCCGACACCCTGACTCCGCAGGGAGTTCTGGCGGCGGTTCCCATCCCTAGCACGGCCTGGCCCGACTCGGCGGCCCGTGTACTGGTGCTGGACCGCCTGCAGGATCCCGGAAACGTGGGCACGCTGCTGCGGACAGCAGAAGCTCTCGGACTGGATGGAGCGGCGCTCCTGCCCGGAACGGCGGATCCATGGGGTCCCAAAGCTCTGCGGGCGGCGGCCGGTTCTACGTTTCGCCTGCCTCTGCTGACGGAGCAGTGGCCGGACGTCAGGGACCGGCTGAGCCGGGCAGGCTTCGAGATATGGGCCGCCGAGGCCAGCGGCGAAGTTTTCACTCGGAGCGAGCGGCCGCCCGGCAAGCTGGCGCTCGTGCTTGGCAATGAAGGGGAAGGCGTGGACTCTGAGATCCTGGCTCCCGGTGTCAGGAAGGTTGCGGTGAGTCTGGCCGGAGGCGTCGAGTCGCTCAATGTGGCGGCGGCCGGCGCGATACTCATGGACCGAATGTTCGGAGGGTAGGCTTGGGAGCAGAAATCTGGTTCATAGCGTATGCTGGGGTGCTGGGCGCGGCCGTAGGGTCATTCCTGAACGTGTGCATTTCCCGGCTACCGGCGGGCGAGAGCCTGATAAGCCCGCGGTCGCGGTGCCCTGACTGCGGCACCCCGATCGCCTGGTACGACAACATCCCTATTCTTGGCTGGGTGCTGCTGCGGGCGCGCTGCCGCACGTGCAGCCAGCCGATTTCCTTCCAGTATCCTCTTGTCGAATTGCTCACCATGCTGATCTGGGCCGGGCTCGCCTGGTACCTTGGGCCCGGCTGGAGGGCACTCCAGGGAGCGATACTGTTCAGCCTACTGCTGGCCATCGGCTTGATCGACGCGCGCCACTACCTGATCCCGGACGCGCTCAGCCTCGGAGGACTGGGCGCAGGGTTGGCCCTGTCTCTTCTCCCCGGAACTCCGACCCCACTGAGCGCGCTGGTGGGAGCGGCGCTCGGTTTTCTCGTATTGTTCGCGGTGGGATTTTTCGGAGAGATGGCGTTCAAGAAACCCGCCATGGGCGGGGGCGACATGAAGATGATGGCCATGGTGGGAGCTTTTGTCGGGCCTGCCGGGGCCCTGCTGAGCATCTTCCTCGGCGCACTGGCGGGAACGTTGATTTTCGGGCCGATCAGTCTGAAGACGAAAAAACTGGTTCCGTTCGGTGTATTCCTGGCCGTGGGTGCCGCCGCGGCGTTCCTGTTCGGCGACAGTTTTGTGGACTGGTACCGGACTACGATTCTGGGTATGGGGTAGCTTCCCGGAAGCGGTCGACTCGGTACGGGCCCCAGTCCGGGATCTGCCCGGCGCTCCCGTCCAGAATCAGGTCCGCGACGATGTCTCCGGCCAGCGGCGCTAACAGAATACCAGAACGCCCGTACCCGGCGGCATAGTGAAGCCCTGCCAGAATGGGGTCGGGGCCCAGAATGGGCAGGCCGTCCGCCGACAGCGGCCGCAGCCCAGCCCAGTGGCCCAGCACCTCTCCGTCGCGGCAAGGCGGCCACAGCCAGCCCGCCGATTCCAGCAGAGCCTGCCGGTCTGTGGCGGGATCACCCGGGAAGGCCTCGAAACCGGTCTCTTCCATAGTGCTTCCCAGCAGGACCGAGCCATCCGCCCGCGGAATCACGTAGCGGCCGCCGTGGTCTGCCACCAGCGGCCCCTGCCTGGAACTCCGCGGAGATCTGATGTGCAAGACCTGACCCCTCACCGGTCTCACGGGGAGCGGCGCCGGCAGGCCGTCCAGCTGTGCGCTCCAGGCTCCCAGCGCCACGACCACCGTCTCGGCTTCCAAGCTGGATCCGTCCGCCAGCCGCACCCCGCGCACCCTGGACCCATCGGACTCGAGCGCCTGCGCCGGGGCGCCGGTTCGGAGCACGGCGCCGGCTCGCTCTAACGCCAGCCACAGGGCCGCTGACAGGCTCTGGGCGTCCAGCCGGGCCTCCTCCGGCAACCACAGCCATGATTCGGCCTCCGCCGGCAGGTCGGCCTGTAGCGAGGCGGCGCGGGATCCGTCCAGGAGCTCGGCGGCGAGGCCGGCAGACTGCTGCCACCTGACTGTCTCCCTGGCAGCGGCCGTCTGAGCCGGGTCGAGATTGGCCACCAGCATACCCTCGCTGCGCAGGCCGACATCTGCGCCGGACAGCCGCTTCACATCGGCCGCGAACTGGTGGTGGCGCGCCCGCGCCTGGGCCAGAAAAGAGCCGAGCGAGCCGACCCGGGGTGTCTCGTACTGAGCCGCCAGCATCCCCCCGGCGGCGCTCGTGGCGCTTCCGGGCCGGCCGGCCGCGGAGTCGCCCGCATCAAGCACGACGACGGGAGCGTCTCGCTCGCGCAGGGCCAGGGCCACGCAGCAGCCCGCGATTCCGCCTCCCAGAACTACGATAGGCTTCACCGCTGATCCGCGGTGTCGAGCGCGGCCTCGGCCTCGCCGTCACTGGCCAGCACGCGCGATAGTCGGGCTCGTTCGACCTGGGTATCGGTCGCCCGGCGAACCTCGATTCGCACTCCCTCCCGAACGATCGCTTCGCCGGCCTGCGGGACACGCCCGAGTTCCTCCAGCAGATAGCCGTTGAGCGATCTGTGCTCCAGGGTCGGAAAGCCGGTGTTGAAGAAATGGTTGAGTTCCCGCAGGCCCACTCCCCCGTCTACGAGCAGGTCGTTTCGCCCCACGCGCAGCACCGTGTTGTCGGGCAGGTCCGTCTCATCGGCGATCTCTCCCACCAACTCTTCCAGAATGTCCTCCAGTGTAATCAGCCCGTCAGTACCGCCGTGCTCGTCCACCACGACGCCCAGATGAATCCGCCGGGTCTGAAAATCACTCAACAGCCGAACCAGCGTGGCTGAGGCGGGGACGAACATGGGCTCGCGGGCGATCTCGGACAGCGCCGCTTCCCCCCGTCCCGAGGTAAGCGCCTGGTAGGCATCTCTCGTGTACAGAATCCCCGTCACGTCATCCAGTGAGCTGCCGTAAACAGGAATCCGGCTGAAAGGCACGCTCTTCAGCTCCTCCGCGATACCGTCCAGCGTCAAGCTGTCAGACCAGGCGAAGATTTCGACTCGTGGAGTCATTACCTCCCAGGCCCTGGTGGTGTCGAGGGTGAACACGCGCTCGATGAGCTCCCGTTCGTGAGGGTCGATCGAGCCCGCTTCGTGACCCATGCGGGTCAGGGCGCGGATCTCGCGCTCGGTCACACTGGGCAGCTGGTTCGACTCCGTGGGCAGAATGATACGGGTGAGCAAGTCCAGCGGAATCACGAGAGGGGCCAGGACTCGCAGCAAACCCAGGAACAGCGGGGCCACCGCCAGCGACACGGGCACGGCGTTCGCCGCGGCGAAGCTTTTGGGGATCACTTCGCCGAAGAACAGGACCGCCAGCGTCATGACTCCGGTCGCCAGACCCACGCCGGCAGATCCGAAGGCTCGTGTGGCAGCGAAGGTGGCAATGGACGCCGCAGCGATATTCACCACGTTGTTTCCGACCAGGATGGCGATCAGGAGGCGTTCGGGGCTCCGCTTGAGGCTGATGAGAGCTTTGGCGCCCCGGCGCCCCTCTTCGTGGAGAGCCCGGGCCCGTGACTCCGGAACCGAAAACAGGGCGATCTCGGAGCCGGAAAAGAACCCCGAAACCAGGATCAGCAGCGCGAGTACCGCGATCAGGGGAGCCACGGATCGGTTAGACCGGGCGCCCCGGGCGGGACGGAGGTTCGTCCGCGGGACTCACCAACTCATGCTTGTCCGTATGAGCTCCTCGATAAGGTCGTCGGCGGCGCGGCCGGCCGCTTCGGCCTCGAAACCGGGTACGATGCGATGCCGCAGCACATCCGGGGCGACGTACCGTACGTCGTCGAGATTCGGAACCGGGCGTCCCTCCATTGCGGCCCTGGTCTTTGCTCCCAGGACCAGGAACTGAGATGCCCGGGGACCCGCTCCCCACGAAATCATTTCGCGCACAAAACCGGGAGCCGCCTCGTCTTCAGGCCGCGTGGAACGAGCCAGCCGAACGGCATACTCTACGAGCGACTTGGGAGCCGGCACGCTCCTCACCAGGCTCTGAAACTGCTTCAAACGCTCCGCGCTCAACACGGGCTCGATCGTCGCCTGCTCGGCCGATGTCGTCATCGACGCCACCTTCGACTCTTCCTCGAAGCTAGGATAGCGGATTCGGAGCTCGAGCATGAAACGGTCGAGCTGCGCCTCTGGCAGCGGATACGTGCCCTCTTGCTCAATCGGGTTCTGCGTGGCCAGTACGAAGAAGGGCTCATCCAACTCGAACGTGTCGTTGGCGACCGTGACCTGCCGCTCCTGCATAGCCTGAAGGAGTGCCGCCTGAGTCTTGGGCGGCGTGCGGTTGATTTCGTCGGCCAGGATGATGTTGGCGAACACGGGGCCCCGTACGAAACGGAATCCTCGCCGGCCCGTCTCCGGGTCCTCTTCCAGAATCTCGGTCCCGGTGATGTCGGAAGGCATCAGGTCGGGTGTAAACTGGATCCTGCTGAAGCGGAGTTTGAGGGCCTCCGCCAGAGACGCGATCAAGGTGGTCTTGGCCAGGCCAGGAACGCCGACCAGCAAGACGTGCCCCCCGGCCAGGAGGGCGAGCAGCAGCCGGTCCACGATGTCTCTCTGTCCTACAATCTTTCGCGCCACCTGGCTCTCGAGCGCCTGGCGCACCTCTGTCAGCTCACGCAGGAGCTGGAGGTCACCCTCCTCGTCCTGCACACGTTCTATAGCAGATTGACTCATTCGGTCGGATTCTCTCTCGCTTCGGACCCTTGTCGGACGCTTATCGCGTGGCGCTTCGTCCGACCTAAACAACTCGTCCGCACAATACGCTGTCGCTCCCCAACGGGCACGCGGCGGCCGCCGTTCCGGCCGCCAGACACACTCCCTCAGCGAAGCTAGAGGGGCTGTGAAACAAGCGTCAAGCGGAGCCTTGCGAAAAATTTCACAAGCCTCTATCATCGCCGCGGCGCCACGGGATCTGGAGGCTGGTGTGGCACGAAAACGGCACACCGATTCGAGTCGGCAGACGGCGGTGCAGGGTGTCGGCCGCTACGCAGGATTCGGACTGACCCTGGGGCTTTCCACAGCGCTGTTCGCATGGCTGGGAAACCTGTTGGATGACCGGCTGGGCACGGCGCCCTTCCTGGTTTTGCTCGGCACATTCGTGGGCTTCGGTGCTGGTTTCTACAGCATGTACCGGCACCTCGTGCTCGACACGAGGGAGGATACGGGAGACGAGTCTTAGGGCGGCTGATCGTAATCTGTACGTCATCCTGACGCTCGTCCTGGCGATCGGAGCCGGAGGGAGGATCGCCAGTGTGGCGGGTGCTCCCGGCCTTAGTGGAGCGGCAACGCTTGGCGCGCTGCTGGCCTGGGCCGTTCAGGCGGCGAGCTTCTGGAAACTTGCTGGCGCCATCACGGCCGGCCGTAACGTGATGGGTGCGTGGGCGGGCGGAATGGCCGCGAGGGGCGGCGGGTTGCTTCTCCTCTGGTTGTTGTCCGGCCGGTACGGAGATAGCGGCAGGGTGGTCGCACTGGCGTACGGCCTGACATTGCTGGTGTTCTTGCTGCTCGAGGCCGCGGTACTGTGGCGGGGCAGCACGCGGTAACAGCGTTAACTACTACTTTCTGAACATAGAACCACTCATGCTTATAACCCCACTGATCTCGGCTCTGAGCCTGAGCCTCGGCGCTCGCTTGAGTGTGGCCGCATCTGCCATTCAGGAACATGGCGCAGAGTCGGCTGGTGAGGCAGCCGCTCAGGCGGCTCACGGAGCGGGACAGGTTGCCGAGCACGCCGAGGAGTGGGGCACTGACGCGATGATTCACCACATCGTGGACAGCGACTACCTCGAGTTCTTCGGCTGGGAAATCCCTCTCGACGCGCTTTCGATCCCGGCCTTTCACCTGGGTCCGCTGACCGTCGACATGTCCATCACGAAGCATGTGTTCTTTCTCATGCTGGCGACCGTGCTGACTCTCGTCACGCTGCTGCTCGCGGCTCACAGGGCGCGGCGCACGGAAATTGAAGGACAGGCGCCCCGGGGCATCCTCAACGTGTTCGAGTCCCTCTACGTGTACCTCAGGGACGAGGTTGCTCTGGCCAATATCGGCCACGGCGGCGAGGCCTTCGTCCCATATGTCGTAACACTGTTCTTCTTTATTCTGTACGCGAATCTGCTGGGACTGCTGCCCCAGGGCTCTACCGCCACCGCCAACATCATGGTCACGTCCGCGCTGGCTCTTATCTCGCTGACCGTGGTCGAGGTGGCGGGATTCAAGGCGCTCGGAACCAGGGGGTATTTGAAGACGATCTTCTATGTTCCGCCCGGCCTCAACCCCGCCATGGCGGCCATCATGCTGCTCATCATGACGCCGGTCGAGTTGATCGGAAAAGTCGCTAAGCCGTTCGCGCTCGCGGTGCGTTTGTTCGCCAACATGACGGCGGGCCATTTCGTGATCCTGGCCCTGCTGGGCCTGATCCTGACGTTCGGAAGTTTCGCCAGCGTGACCGGGTGGGCGGCCATAGTAGGCCCGATCGCGCTCGGCTTGTTCGTAATGTTTCTTGAGATTTTCGTAGCGCTGTTGCAGGCATACATCTTCACCGTCCTTACGGCGGTGTTTATCGGCCTTATCAGGCACGCGCACTGAGAGCTTCTTCTCGGCGCGACGCCTGAGGTCAGGTAGTAGAAAACAACAGGATCCACTAAGGAGGAAGTTCGATGCACAACGTGCTAGCGCTGTTACAGGACACCGCTGCCGGCCCCAGCCTCGGAGTTGGTCTGGCGATCATCGGAGGGGGCATGGCCGTGATCGGCGCCGGTCTCGGAATCGGCCGCATCGGTGGCCAGATGACGGAGGCCATGGCTCGTCAGCCGGAGGCCGCCGCCCAGATTCAGACGGGCGCCATCATCCTGGCCGCCCTGATCGAGGGCGCCGCGCTGTTCGCCCTCGTCATCGCCGGGTTCATCAGATAGCCACCGCGTCTCGCTGAGGATCGTACCATGAGAAAATCCCTGGTTCTGGGGGCCTTCGCGGGTTGGCTCGCATTTCCGTCCGGACTCTCTGCGGCGCAGGAGGGGTCGTCCATCTTCTCGCTCAACGTGGGTCTGCTGCTGTGGACGTGGGTTCTGTTTCTGCTCACGCTCGGGATCCTGGCCTGGAAGGCTTTCCCGGCCATCCAGCAGGGCCTTGTCAGCCGGAGCGACAAGATCCAGGAAGCCATCGACGCCGCGAAGGCGAATCGTGACGAAGCACAGGCGCTTCTGGACGAGCACAGGCGCCAGCTGGAGGAGGCGCGGCGTGAGTCTCAGGGCATTCTGGCCGAAGGACGCGAGGCCGGAGAGAGGCTGCGCGAGGAAATCCTGACCAAGGCCCGAAGCGAAAACGAGGCATTGCTGGAGGCGGCCCGCAAGGAGATCGAGCGGGAGAAGGCCGACATGATGGAGACGCTGCGCCGAGAGGCGGTGGACGTGTCCATCGCCGCGGCAGAGCGTCTGATTCGCGAGAATCTGGACGACAAGACGAACCGCAAGCTCGTTCAGGACTACGTGGCGGAGCTGGGATGAGCCGAACTGCGGTGGCGCGTAACTATGCCGAGACGCTGCTCGAACTAGCCTCCCGCGAGGATGCGGCCGAGGACTATATGGCGCACCTGGCTGAAGTTGCGGGCCTGGCCCGGACCGAGCGGATGTTCAGGGCTTTCCTGGAGACGCCGACTGTGGCGATCGATGAGAAGCGCAGCGCCCTGCGCGCCGCGTTCGGCGACCGGTATCCGGAGCCTTTCGTCCGCTTCTTTCTCATCATGCTCGAGAAGGGCCGGCAAGGGCTTCTCACAGAAATCGAAACGGCCTATCACAGCCTCATGGATGTTCGGTCCGGCCGGCTCCGCGTGTCCGTGACGCTTGCCAGCCAGCCGGATGAGGAGCTGCGGAAGACGCTGATCGCAAACCTGTCCAGAGTGCTGGCCAGCGACGTAATGGCGGAGTTCGGCGAGGACGAAAACATCATCGGTGGCCTGATCATCCGCGTTGGTGACCGGGTTATGGACGGCTCTGTGCGCCGGCGGCTGCATACGCTGCGGCGCTCTCTGCTGAAACAATAGCAAACAACAGCTTGGACTAAACACATGCCGACGTCAGACGCTACGCTGCGAGCCAGCGAAATAAAGAAAGCCCTGCTCGATCAGATCGATCGCTACGAGGACGACCTTCAG